>CALZFJ010000141.1 GCA_945645715.1 uncultured Prevotellaceae bacterium
GCCGAGCCGCAGCCGAATTTATATAAAGTATGCTGTGTGTGGGGGGAGTGCCACGCTATTGAGAATTGCGTGAGTTGCACGCATCACTGGGTGATGCTCTGTGGCACAATGTGCTATCGGAGAACGGGATTCTCTATGACGAGCCGGCTAAGCTGTTTCAAGACGATGTGAAAGACGCGGTGAAGACTACAACCATCATGTCGTATGTGGCAAATGGAGCTAACCGAATGTCGGAGATTGCAGCCCGATGTGGAGAACCTGCAACCAATCTTTCACGACCGCTCAAGAAACTGATAGAACTTCATTATCTTGAGCGTGAACTGCCATGGAACGGCGATGAAAAGAACACCAAAAAAAGTCTATATAAAATCACCGACCCCTTTATTGCTTTTTATTTCCAATTTGTCGTTCCCAACCGTTCGTTTATCCAGCTCGGGCGACGCGCACCAATAGAGCAAGACCTAAACTTGCATTTCCATGAATATGTGAGTGGTCAATGGGAGCGAATATGCCGCGATGCCATCACGGGAAACAAGATTGGTAGTACGGTCTATGGCTCTGCACACCGCTGGTGGGGCAGCGTGCTTAATGAGAAGAACAAGCCTGAGCAGATAGAAATTGATGTGGTTGCAGAGTCTCTTGACAAGAAATCACTTCTTGTGGGAGAGTGCAAATGGACTACACGGGAAAATGGGCATAAACTAACAGCGCAGTTGCTGCGCAAAGCCCGGATGCTACCTTTTGCAAAGGGTCACGACATTGTGCCAATGCTGTTTCTTAAAGAAAAGCCTATTGATGACGAGGGTAACGCATTGCTTCCTGACGATGTAGTGCAAATGCTGCTTTGAGCAAACCTATTTTGGCTGAAAAATTGCCATAAACATGTGGTTGCCGGGGGATGATAAAAAAGATTATGCAGAGTGAGCATTATGTTCACGCTGCATAATTATTTCCGGTGGATATATCATTTGGGAGGAGATGGCTTGGTAACTCCTTGGGGCGACCTGCAAGAGGTGGCTGTGGTCAGTCGGAGAACAGGAGGGTGTGGAGGAATTGCCACAATACCACAAGGGTGGTGGCGAAAAGGGTGGCAAGTGTGACCACATCGCGCACAAGTATGATTTGAAGATTAAGATTGCTGAGGAAATAAGCCCAACCGGCAAGGCACAGGATAATCGACAGCGCAAAAGCCACCTGCAACAGCCAGCCGAAACTGCGCTGCTGCTTCTCGGGGAGGCGGTTCATCACCTTGCGTGTGAACCACTCATTGCGCCCTGCCTCGGGAAGCTGCTCCTTGAGGAGGCGAGCCAATTCCTTATCGTCGATGTTATCGAAGTGTTTCATTGTGAGTACAAATTTATAATATATGAATGAAAAAAGCAAGAAAATCAATCGTTACTATCGCTTCATCACGCGGGCGAGCTTTGTCTTTGCGCGGCTGAGATAGGATTTCACGGTGCCTTCGGGGAGACCGGTGATTTCCACAATCTTCTTCAGTGGATAGTCTTGAATGTAGAAGAGAGTGACGAGAGTGCGTTCGGTGTCGCTGAGCACACGCATTGAGCGCCACACGTCGATATGGGTATCAACGCTGTCGGTCGCCGAGTAGCATCGGTCGCCCGAGGCGTCGTAGTAGTCGGCATCGAAGTTTTCGTCAAGGCCATCGGGGATCGAAGCCTCGTGCTGTGTTTTTCGCTGCCAAGAGCAGAACTCATTGTAGGCAATACGGTAGAGCCAAGTGCTGAATTTAGCCACACCGCGGAAGCTGCGCACATTGAGATAAGCCTTGAGGAAGGTTTCTTGAGCAAGGTCGTCGCTAAGCGCCTCGTCGCCCAAGGTGAGGTTGAGGAAAAACCTCCTCACCTGGGGCTGATACGCCTCGACCAGAGTGCCAAATGCACGTCGGTCATCACCGAGCGTGCATCGGGCAATCAGTTTGAGTTCTTCTATTTTACTCAACACTGTGCTCATCAGTTCAATAATTAATTATTACAGAAGTTAGAGGTTTCACAATCTCACACTTTGTCTTTTTCGTTTGTGTTGGAAGCTCTTGCGTCGTTGAAAGGCGGAGGTGTCACAGGCTGCTGTGGCGTAACGGGAGTCTGCGGTGTCACAGGCTGTTGCGGAGTAACGGGCTGCTGTGGAGTGACGGGCTGCTGTGGCACTGCCGGCACGCGGGTGTCGAAGTAGGCAATGGCAAGTTTAGCTGCTCCGATGAGGAGGAAGATGAAGCCAACGGCTGCGAAAAATTCCTCACTGATCATGCAAGCAAAGATAAGGAAAGCCAAGCCTATGATGCCCAATTTGAATCCTGAGCGTGCGCCACGGTGCCAGCGTAGGCGGCTGTAGATAGCATCGCACGAAGATAAATCGAAATTAGGCTGCTGCGGAGCGTTGGGTTGCTGCGGAGTAACAGGCTGCTGCGGGGCAAATGGCTGTTGAGGCATCATTATGGGCTGCGGCATCACAGGGCGGTTGCCATAGAAGCTGTCGGGGAGAGGATAGCCATTCTCGATTGCTTTCTCAACGATGCGGTATTTTGCGCGGCGGCGCATGTAGTACACTATAAGCGAGATAAGCACGATGAGGAAGATAGTGCCAAAGACGATGGCTGTGACCGTGGCGATGAAGATTTTCTCATGGTCGGCATTTTGCTTGTGAATTTGAGCCAAAGCTATTTCATTTTTATCAGTGCTATCATCGAGTGCAGCATCGGTAACGGCAATGGCAGCATCGGCAGCGTCAATAGCGTTATCTACGATAGTGTCGTCGAGGCGGTTGTTGATTTTAGCGGCAAATTCCTTGAGCTTGCCCATAGTGATGGTTACGGTGTCTTTGCCATTGACGACAACCATGCTGTCGCCCATCATCTGTAAACTCGCATTGTCGGCATTTGCCGAGAAAGAGCTGAGCAGTGAAACCACTGCAATTACGATTGAGAGAATTACTTTTTTCATATCAATCGGTAGTTTTTTTTGATTAATATTCTTTGTTGTGCAAGGATGTTTCGTTGCGCCTTACGTTCTTTTGATGCGCGACATCAACAAAAAGTTGCACAAAAGTAGGATTTTTTTCAGAAATAATCACTTTTTGTTGAGAAACAGCGAGATAGAGAGGGGTAATTTTGCGAAAAAAAACTGAAATTAGCCATGAAAAACAAGCAAAAACCGGTGAGTGTGTTTTCACCGAATATTGAGAAAAGAGCTACTGATGCCGACTTGCGTGTGCTCGATGCAGCGTTGAAGGCATGGATGAGTTGGGGCGAGATACGTCGCCGCCGTCGCCGCAACAAGGATTTCACCTATGGCCGCCAGTGGGGCGACCTGGTGAAGGACGACAACGGACAGTGGATTGCCGAGGGCGACCTGCTTGCCCGCTGCGGCAAGGAGCCGCTCACCAACAATATGCTCCGCCAGCTGATAAAGTGCGTGGTGGGACGCTTCCGCAAGTCGGTTGCCGATGAAGCGAAGGCAGTGGAGCGTGTGCTCAGCCGCGGCAAGGAGAAACAGGGACTGCGAATGTTTGCCGCAGGGTGCATAGTAGGCATTAACGACACCCCTGAACGCCGCGCTGCTGCTACCTACAAGCTGAATTGCATTGAGGAGCTTGATGCACGCTCGCTTGAGGAATTTCTTATTTCGGGCTGCTGCGTGCAGCGCATCGACGATGGCGATGACTACTCACCGGCTCCCGGTATTCCGGCGGTGGAGATGCTCAATGTGAACCGCTTTTTCAGCAATATGATGGAAGACGTGCGTGGCACCGACTGCGAAATTGTGGGCTATTTGCACGACTTGCACGTGAGTGAGCTGATTATGCGTCTGGCGCACGGCGATGTGGCTGAGAGCCGCCGGATACGCGATGTGTATTCATCGCTGCAATCAATCTATACTTCGGCTGAAATCGGCAGCGATGCCGAGCGTTGCGGGTCGTTCTGGCAAGCCAAGGGTGGCAAGTGCCGTGCCATTGAGGTGTGGACTCTTGAGCTGAAGGAGGTGCTTCGCTGCCACGACTTTGCCGGCAAGAAAGCCTTCACAGCCTCACTCGACCAATTGCCGAAGCTCGAAGCCGATAACCGCGAGCGCATGGAGCGTGGCGAGGAGGCTGTGGTGGTGCGCAGAAGTATCGAGAAGGAGTGGCACTGCCGATGGTTTGCCCCCGATGGAACACTGCTGGTGCACTATCTGTCGCCCTACGCACATCGCAGCCACCCATTTGCTTTCCGCCTCTATCCGCTCACCGATGGTGAGGTACACTCGTTTGTGGAAGATGTAATCGACCAGCAAAAGTATGTGAACCGCCTTATCACAGTGATTGACCACATCATGAACTCCAGCGCCAAGGGAGTGCTGCTTTTCCCGGAGTCGGGGCTTCCCGATGGCTTCACCTGGGGCGATGTGCGCAGATTGTGGTCGAATGCCAACAGTATTATCCCCTTTGTGAATGATGCGTCGGGCACAATGCCGCAGCAAGTGGTGTCGCGCAATGCCGACATAGGCGCCTATCAGCTGCTTGACACGCAGATGAAGCTCATAGAGGATATTTCGGGGGTGAATGGAGTGCTGCGTGGCGTAGCAGTCAATAGCCGCGCCGGCGCACAGCTCTATGAGGCACAGCTCGACAACGCCGACACAGCCCTCACCGACATCTACCGCACCTTCGATTCCTTCCGCACCATGCGCGATGCCAAAGTCGCCCTTCTGCTTCATTGAGTCAGAACAGTTTTTTTATGCTGAAAAACATATTGAAAACGGGAGAATTTTATTTGTGAAATTAGTATCTTTGTAACTGACTAATTGTGCGTTAGTTAGCCATATTGGGTTGATTGTCTCAAGGCTGAATGTTTTGTTTGAATAATACTATAACTATATATTTCTACCGCTATGACTAAGATGATATTTGTAAAACTGATGAAACCGATTGCTTTTTGCGCTATGCTGTCGATGCTCGTGCTGACTGCTTGCAGTGACGATGAGGGACCGTCTCCTACTCCTACCACAAATGATGCTGTGTTCATTAAAGATAAGGATAAGCTTGATATGATTTATTCGCTCGTTGACCTTGAAGGCGGCAAGGGCAGAATCTATGAGATGAATTACACTGTGGATTACAAGCTCGATGAGGCTTTGAATGCCGGAATCGTTGGCACCACAAGTCTCACCCGGTTTGTGGTCACTCATCTTTTCGACTCTATCCCTTCGGCAAAGAGCGTGAGCCTGTCGTATGATGCGGGCTGTAGTGCCTTTGCTTGCCCCGACGGCACTTCGGGCAATTTCCTTATGGGCAGAAACTTTGATTTTAACCATCGTGACCCCGACACCAAGGAGCGTGTGATGATTCCTCTGATTGCCGTGCACACAGCTCCCGCAGGCGGCAAGAAGTCGGTATCGTTTGTCGATGGTCAGTTTGTCAAGTATGAGAGCGGATTCTACACCAAGAAGGGCAACGACCTCTCGATGCTGATGGCTCTGCCTTATCTGCTCCTCGACGGCATCAATGAAGATGGATTTGCCGTGAGCGTGCTAAAGCTCGACGGACTCCCCACCGCCCAGTCTGATTCGCCAAACAAGAGAATCTTCACCACTGTGGCTATGCGCATGCTGCTCGACCGCGCAAGCACCGTGAAGGAGGCGAAGGAAATGCTGAAGGATTACAGCATGTATATGGACACCGACTCTGCAAGCTATCATTTCTTTATGGCTGATGCCAAGGGTGACTTTGCTATTGTGGAATACACTAATCCCGACACACAACTCAATCCAAACCGTCTGGAAGAGCTCTCCGGCGCCGACACTCTGCGCTGTGTCACTAATTTCTATGTGTCGCCTACTATGTACGCCACTCCTCACGGAATGAGACATTCATTGCAC
>CALZFJ010000142.1 GCA_945645715.1 uncultured Prevotellaceae bacterium
TCGGGAAAAACAATCAAGCAAGCTTGTTGTTTTTCCACTCATTTGTTGTAACTTTGCAAATTGAATTGGAATTGAGAGTAATAATCAACAAAAAACAATATCGCAATGAATGAATTAGCTACCAAATACGACCCCTCGGAGGTTGAGGGCAAATGGTATAAATACTGGGAGGAGCACAAGCTTTTCCGCTCGGTGCCCGATGCGCGTGAGCCTTACACTATAGTGATTCCGCCGCCAAATGTGACCGGCGTGCTTCACATGGGGCATATGCTCAACAACACCATTCAGGATATTCTCACTCGCCGTGCTCGCCTTGAGGGCAAAAATGCACTGTGGGTGCCCGGTACTGACCACGCCTCTATCGCTACTGAGGCTAAGGTGGTGAACCGTCTTGCCGAGCAGGGAATTAAGAAGCGCGACCTCAGCCGCGAGGAGTTCCTGAAGCATGCCTGGGACTGGACCCATGAGCATGGTGGCATCATCTTGAAGCAGCTCAGACGTCTCGGTGCTTCGTGCGACTGGGAACGCACTGCTTTCACTATGGACGAGAAACGCTCTGAGAGCGTGCTGAAGGTGTTCTGCGACCTCTACGACAAGGGCTTGATTTATCGCGGTCTGCGCATGGTAAACTGGGACCCGAAGGCTCAGACTGTGCTATCGACCGAGGAGGTTATCTACCGCGATGAGAAATCGAAACTATATCACCTGAAATACTACGTCGCCGATGCCGACGTGAACCCTGTGGTGCCCACTGGCGAGGAGGGTGAAGTGGTGCATAAGGACGACAAGGGCTACTTTGCCATCGTTGCTACCACTCGCCCCGAGACTATCATGGGCGACACTGCAATGTGTATCAACCCTAAGGACGTAAAAAACCAGTGGCTGAAGGGGCACAAGGTGACGGTGCCTCTCGTGGGGCGCGTGGTGCCGGTGATTGAAGACCGCTATGTGGACATTGAGTTCGGTACGGGTTGCTTGAAGGTGACTCCGGCTCACGATGTGAACGACTATGCCCTCGGCAAGACTCATAATCTTGAGACTATCGACATTTTCAACCCCGATGGTACGCTCTCAGAGGCTGCCGGTCTCTATGTGGGCATGGACCGCATGGAGGTGCGTAAGCAGATTGCCAAAGACCTTGCCGATGCCGGGCTGATGGACCACATCGAAGACTATGAGAACAAGGTGGGATACTCTGAGCGCAACCAGGACACTGCCGTGGAGCCTCGCCTCTGCAAGCAGTGGTTCCTCTCGATGAAGCACTTTGCCGACATCGCTCTTCCTCCCGTGCTCAATGGCGAAATCAAGTTCTATCCAAGCAAATATGTGACCACCTACCGCAACTGGCTTGAAAACATTCAGGACTGGTGCATCTCGCGCCAGCTCTGGTGGGGTCATCGCATTCCGGCATACTTCCTGCCCACTGCCGAGAGCGAGGAGGAGAAGTATGTGGTAGCTCTCACTCCCGAGGAGGCTCTTGAGAAGGCTCACAAGATTGCCGGATTTGAGAACATCACTGCCGACCAACTTTCGCGCGACGAAGACGCTCTCGACACCTGGTTCTCGTCGTGGCTGTGGCCTGTGTCGCTCTTCGACGGCATCAACAACCCCGGCAACGAGGAAATCAAATATTACTATCCCACTTGCGACCTTGTCACCGGTCCGGATATCATTTTCTTCTGGGTAGCCCGCATGATTATGGCCGGTGAGGAGTATATGCACGATGTGCCTTTCCGCAACGTATATTTCACCGGAATCGTCCGCGACGAAATCGGTCGCAAGATGTCGAAGTCGCTCGGCAACTCGCCCGACCCGATTGAGCTTATCGAGAAATACGGTGCCGACGGCGTGCGCATGGGTATGCTGCTTGCTGCTCCTGCCGGAAACGACATTCTCTTCAAGGAAGACCTCTGCGAGCAGGGACGTAACTTCAACAACAAGATTTGGAATGCCTTCCGCCTCGTGAAGGGCTGGGAGGTAGCCGACATAGAGCAACCTGAATATGCCCGTGTGGCAGTGAAGTGGTTTGAGAGCACGCTCAATGCCACTCTTGCCGAGGTGAAGGACCTCTTTGGCAAGTTCCGCCTGTCGGAGGCTCTTATGGCTGTGTATAAGCTATTCTGGGACGAGTTCTCATCGTGGTATCTCGAAATGGTGAAACCGGCTTATCAGAAGCCAATCGACCGCGCTACCTATGAGGCTACGCTTGCCTACTTCGATGCCCTCTTGCGCCTGCTCCACCCGTTCATGCCATTCATCACTGAAGAGCTGTGGCAGCACATCAGCGAGCGTAAGGAGGGAGAGAGTATCATGCGTACCGTTCTGCCCGAGGCAGGAGCTGCCGACGAGGCTGTGCTCCGCGCTATGAACGAGGCAAAGGAGATAGTGGCAGGTGTGCGCACCGTGCGTCTGCAGAAGAACATTGCCAACAAGAACGCACTCACTCTGCAGGTGATTGGCAAATTTGAGAATCCTTTTGGTGCCGTAGTAGCCAAGCTCGCCAACCTTGAGTCAATCGACTGTGTGGCAGCCAAGGACGCTACTGCCGCTGCGTTCCTCGTAGGTACTACCGAGTATGCCGTGCCTCTTGGCAACAACATCAATGTGGAAGAGGAGCTGAAGAAGCTCGAAGCCGACTTGAAGTATTACGAAGGCTTCAAGGTGTCGATTGAGAAAAAGCTCAGCAACGAACGTTTCGTGAGCAAGGCACCAGAGGCTGTGGTAGCCGGAGAGCGCAAGAAGCTTGCCGATGCCGAGAGCAAGATTGCCACCCTCCGCGACAGCATCGCCGCCCTCAGCAAGTAATCGGTTAGCACTTAATATTGACAAATAGGAAATTGTGAAATAACATTCTTTTTTGAAGAAATAACCCCTGCTACAAACATCTGCAGCAGGGGTTGTTCTTTCTGTCTGGGCTATGCTACGTTTTTTTCTGTGCCACAAGAAGTGGCTAATAATGTGGCAAATGCCGCCATCGGTGCCTAAAACTCAAGGCGGAATCCTTTTTGCTTCAGCTCGTCGTACTTGGGCTTATTGAAGCGGAAAAGGAATGCCTCCTTTTTGTGCGAGGGATTGACCGTGGATTCCATCTGGTCAAGCATTTCAAGGCGCTTCATCTTGTTGTAGAAATTCCGGCGATCGAAGTTCACATCGAGTATCGCTTCATAGAGATTCTGTAGCTCTTTGATGGTGAACTCCTCAGGCAGCAGCTCAAATCCCACCGGCTCGAAATGAATCTGCTGGCGTAACGCCTGTTCTGCCTTGCGCAGAATCTGGTCGTGGTCGAAAGCCAACTGCGGCACTTCGTCGAGAGCAAACCACCTGGCATCGGCTGCATCGTCACCACCCTTCACCTCCTGCATTCTCACCAAGGCATAATAGGCAATGGTGATTACACGCTCGCGGGGGTCACGCTGAGGAGCGGTGAAGGTGTGGAACTGTCGGATATATGCGCCTTGCAGCCCCGTCTCCTCGCGCAGCTCACGCAATGCGCCCTCTTCGGCACTCTCGTCCATCTTCAAGAAACCACCGGGGAAAGCCCACCGCCCCTTGTAAGGCTCTACGCCACGTTGCACCAGAAGAACTCTCAGTTTCGTACCGTCGAAACCGAAAATCACACAGTCGGTCGTCACGCTTGGGTGTGGATACTTGTAGCAATATTTCAGCTCATCATTTTTTTTGTCGATAACAGTCATATTGAGTAGTGTAAAATTCACGCTACAAAGATACGTCATTAATCCCAATTCACCAAATTTCCCGGCACAAATCCCACATTTTCTCAAGTTATAGGAATCTGAAGTCCTAAAATCGTCATTTTATCGGAGTTTGTAGCTCCAAAAATGCCATTTTATCGGAATTTACAGCTAAAAAAATGCTATTTTATCGGAATTTGAGCCGTTATTTTTGGAATTTTATCGGAATTTACTTATCTTTGCACACGATAAAACCACAATGATATGGTCAGTGAAAACGTTATATTACAAGTACTTGCAGAGCAGAAAGACGAATTAGAAAGCTATAAGTCGAAGAACTGGGTTGCTCGTAGGGAGGAAATGCTTTTTGAGTTTGATAGCAATCAAGCTCAAGTGGTAATTGGAGTCCGTCGCAGTGGCAAATCCACTATCTGCCATAAAGTGCTACGAGATCGTGGAATCCATTATGCATACGTCAATTTTGATGATGACCGCTTGGCTGATTTGCAGACAAGTGACCTAAACACCGTGCTTTCGTGTGTTTATCAACTATATGGCTCCGATATTCCCTATCTTTTCCTTGATGAAGCGCAGAACATAGATGGTTGGTACTTGTTTGTGAATCGGCTACTTCGCACTCAAATGCGTGTATTCGTCACTGGCAGTAATGCGAAACTGCTTAGTGGTGAACTCGCTACGCATCTCACCGGGCGATATAATGAAATAAGACTCTTCACATTCTCGTTTGCTGAGTTTTGTGCATTTCACAAGATTGAAACCAAAGGGCTGACTACAAAGGCTGTAGCTGAAAGAAAATCGGCATTCTTTGAGTATATTAACGATGGAGGCTTCCCCGAGATGCAAAATATGCGCAACAAGCGTGGTTATGTAGATAGCCTCATAGAAGCAATATTGCAAAAAGACATCGCCAGGCGTTTCAAGATTCGCCATACCGAATCGCTGCGACTGATAGCACATCACCTCATCAACAATGCTTGTCAAGAGGTAAATTATGATGACTTGTCGGAATTATTCAATATCACCGACAAGACAATCCGTAAATATGTGTTGTATCTTGAACAGGCTTTTCTCGTTCAGCTGATATCAAAGCACTCTTTCAAGAGCAGGGAGCGAATACGCAATGCAAAGTCGTACATAATAGATCCCGGATTAATCAACAACCGTGAACACTCTCTTGCTGCCGATAACGTTGGCTGGAGATTGGAAAACGTGGTTTACGTTGAGTTGCTACGCCGTTGTGCAAATAAATTTCTCGATGTTTACTACTACAAGCCGGGCGCAAAAAGCAAAGAAGTGGATTTCGTAGTGTGCGACAGGCATAGACCTGTGCAACTTATACAGGTATCGTACGTTATTGACGCACCCGAGACGTATAATCGGGAAGTGAACGCACTCGTTTCTGCCTCGTCGGCACTTCGCTGCGACAATCTTATGCTGATATCGTTCGCTGAATCAAGAGATGTCGAAATAAAAGGCAAGACCATTCACATAAAATCTGCTTTGGATTGGCTTTTGGAATAGGAATCCCTGTAGATTCACTATGCCGCTTTGCCTGCCAAAAGGCTTCAGCCCAAGCCAACATTTTACTAAGCCGAGACTTGGTGTGATTGTATGCCAAGTAAAACTGAAATAATGCTCATGGTAATGGGCGGGGCGAGATTCGGGGTGGGGTAGTGGAAAGAAAAAATCCTGAACGGCGGTTGCTGTTCAGGATTTTCTATCGAAGTGACCCCGGAGAGGCTCGAACTCTCGACCCAATGATTAAGAGTCATTTGCTCTACCAACTGAGCTACGGAGTCAGGTTGTTTTCGATTTCGGTTGCAAAGGTACGCATTATTTTTGAACTGGCAAGCGTTTTTGCAAATTTTTTTCGCTGAAAATGCAATTTTTTTTGTTTTTCCTCGAAAATAGCCTTTTTTCGTGCGAAAATGGGGCTTTTTCCCATCCCCAATGGCATAAAAAATCGCCCAATCGGTTTTGTGATTTCTCGTGAGGGTGGGGTGGTGCTACCATAATCGCGTACCTCCGGCACGCCGTTTGTGGCTGAATATAGTTACCCCACACAGCCGGTACCTACGGCACAGGCTGTGTGGGGCTAACCATTATCGCGTACCTCCGGCACGCTGCTCGCTCCGCTCGC
>CALZFJ010000143.1 GCA_945645715.1 uncultured Prevotellaceae bacterium
CTGACCGAGAGGGAAGCGGTCGGCATTGAGGCTCCATATTCCGGGAGTCATGAATGAAATGATGCGCGACACACCGCCCTCGGTAGCGGCTGCAAGTTGCGACAGCACGCGCGGCATGGCTGCCGGAACGAGAGCCGACTGGCGGCTGTTGGTGCCCTTCTCCCACGAGAACAGCTCGCAATTGCCCCAGAACTCAATATTGGTGCGGTCGTGAATCTTCTTCATCTCGCGCCAGGCATTTTTCAGGCGAGGCATGGGGAACTCTTCGCGCACGCAGCCCACTTCGTCTTGATAGGCAATGATATCCACCTTCAGCCTCATGATTTGCTTGGCAAAATTCGGGTCGTCGAAGCGGCAGCAGAAGAAGCCGTAGGGCGAAATCAGCGTCTTCTTGCCCGGAGTGAGTTTTTGGGCACGTTCCACGAGTTTATTCACAGCCACCACTGCTGCATCGGTGAGCACCGGGCCCAGGCAGTCTTCCACGGGAAGATACCAGCCATAGAAAGCATCGCTCGAGCCATATAGCCCTGCAAGCTCCTC
Organism: uncultured Prevotellaceae bacterium; assembly: GCA_945645715.1. Classification (GTDB taxonomy): domain Bacteria; phylum Bacteroidota; class Bacteroidia; order Bacteroidales; family Muribaculaceae; genus CALZFJ01. The sequence continues at coordinate 541 of CALZFJ010000143.1, forward strand.
CATTATGGCGAGCTGGCGATTGAGAATAGCGGGATTGCGCAGGTTGTCGTCCTGGTTTTCAGCCCAACCGATACTCATAAACACCTTCATTCCCTCGCGGGCAGCCTCGTCGATGATTGCCGACACCGGGCTTTCGCGGCGGGAGTCGTAGGCAAGCGGCATGAGCTTCGAGGGATAGTCAGCCTTGCCATCGTTGGCAGTAGCCATAAACACGATATATTCAATACCTAAAGCCTTCATCTCACGCACTTTTGCACGCCACATCACAGGGTCGGTGTTGTCCATATCCATAGGGTTGGAATATTTGTTGCGCTCGTCCTGATAGAAGAGGTTTATCCAGCTTCCTGTCACGGGCAGCACATCGCGGGCCACAGCCGGGGCAATGGCGAGAAATGCAAGAAAGAATGCTATAAATCGATTCCTTTTCATCATAATTGTTTAGTTTACAATACAATTTCTAAATGTCCTCTTATGTGCGCCACACCCACTTGATGCGGGTGAAGAACATTGTCACTACCACTGCAAGCGATGTGAGAAGCACTCCTTGCAGGAATCCGAGCCACGGTGAAGTGGCGAATAAGCCAAGATGCTGCATCAAGCCGCATATTCCGAGAATAGGATAGATGAGCAGGTCGCAAGCCACGTATGCCACCATCGGGTTTTGTCCGCTCATCACGAGGAATGAGGTTGAGCGGTGGCACTTGAAGTAGTCGCACACCACGCTGAGCAGAATGAGCGTCATGAACGACATTCCGCCGGTGGTGAAGAGATAGCCAAACGTAACCGGGTCTTTCTTTATTCCACCCTCAAACGGCTCAAATGCCAGTCCAAGCAGCATCATCAGTGCTCCCACAATGAACAGCTCGCGCCACAGGGCGCAATAGCCTTCGCCACGGCGAATCACTGCATATCCGGCGATGAGCAGTGCCACATTGAGAGCAAGGTTGAGGTTGAGCCAGCGGCAGTAGAGGCACACTAAGTTCACCACCACTATCGCCATTGTGATGGCAACCATTGCCCATGCCTTTGTGCGTGGAGTGCCGTCGGGGACGCTTTGCATCTTCTCGGTGTGTGCAAGCAGAATCTCTCCCGCAAAGCTACCCGGAATCACGATAAAGAGGTATTTCAGGTAGGCAGGCACATAGAGCCAGTCGGCAGGAGTGGCGTGCATGAGCCATGCAGCCCACGAGCCGGCATCTTCGTCGGCGGCGAGGATGATGCCAAAGAGAATTGCAAGCACCGCGAGGCGCAAAGTGCGGCTGTGGAAGGTGAAGATAAACAGCAGTGTGGCAAACACCGACACATTGGCAAGAATCAAGATGATGATGTTGCTCGTGTGCAGGTGCAGATTGAGGTCGTAGTCGATGGGATAGCTCATGCACAGCATCACTGTGGCTCCAATCACCATAGCTCCGAGCTGCACGGCAGTGCGCACCCACTGTGGCATCTCCCATGGCAGACGCATATACATGGGGAACAGCAGTGCGAAGCAGAATATTGCCAATAGCTGGCTGTGCAGGTCGCCGCCGGTCATGTAGGGATAGAAGTGCTGAATGAGTATGGCAAAGAACGTGAGTTTCACGCCTCGCCACAGGGCGTTGAGAGCGAGTTTGAGTTTGCTTGCCCCTTTGCGAAGACGTTTACCCACCGAGAAAGGCAGGGCGGCACCCATTGCAAAGAGGAAACTTGGGAACACCATATCCACCCAGGTGAGTCCCGGGAGATTAGGGTTGAAGGCATGGTCGGGTGGTGGCACTTGGGCGTGATACATCCAGCCCGGCAGTATGCCATAGACGATTGTTGCGCTCAGCACCATTGTGAGAATGGCGTATCCGCGTAGCGCATCGAGTGATAAGGCTCTGTTGTTCATTTTCTTTAAAGGTAAGAGGTAAGAGTGGAGAGGTGAGAGGTGAGAATGGAGAGAGTGAAGGTGTTATTTCAGATTACCGCCAAGGCGCATTCCTGCTTCGATTTCTTTCCAGAGGTTCTTGGTGATGATGTGCACGATGTCGAACACCATCAGTCCGTCGCTATCCTTCAGATTCTCGGCGATAGTGAGGCTGAGTTTCTCGGGGTGGTCATAGAACTGGTCAACGAGGATTCCGCCCACAAACGGATTTTTGCCGAGAATTTGGCGCAGGTGGCGGCATGAGCCTTCCACGCAGTACCATGTACCCGACTGTGCCTGGCTATCGGTCTCGTTCCATATCTCGCTGCCGTTGTAGTCTTTCAGCGTGATGTCGGTGTAGTAGTTGCCGGTGGCGTAGAGGTCGATAAGCTCGGCATAGCCATAATTCTTGTAGTCAGGAGTTGCCCAATCGAAGTCTTGGGCAGGGTCATAGTCCTTGCTGGCAAAGTTCACACCCACCTCATAATAAGATGGATACCATGCACCGGTGTAGGTTCCGAAGATGATGTTTTCGCGCACGGCTTTCACTTCCTTGCGGGCGCGAGCCATAAACTCAGTGATGTTCTTTGTGCGCCATTCGGTCCACTGCTTGAAAAGAGGTCCGTGAACGGGCACGGGGCGCTTGTCACCCTTCTTCCACGAGAGAATGTCGCCGGGGAAGTTCTTCACCTTCTTGCCGATGAACTTCTCAAACTCTGTTCGGCTGAGCTGCGAGAAGTCGGCCTCGATGCCGTCGTAGCGCACGCGGTCGAGCATCAGTCCGTCGAGATCATGGTAGTTCTTTGCGAGTTCCTTCATCACTTCGATGATATAAGCCTGATATTCAGCGTTGATGGGGTTCACCATACCGCCATATTTGTGCTTCTGCTCGGTGATGGGGATAAGTCCGCGCTTGGGGTCATAGACCACGCTTGCCCACTCTGGGTGACCCGAATAGATAAGTCCTGTATCGTGATAGTTGTGCCCGGCACAGAACACATTCATCGAAGCAAGCACCTTCATACCGTATTTATGTCCCACCTCGATGAAGCGGGCAAGATAGTCAAATTCATTTGTCACGTCTTTCACCTTGGGGGCGATTGCACTGTTGTAGAGCACCTCGCCGGTGATGGGGCGCACATCGACTACGGCGTGGGTGAAGCCGAGGTCGGCTACCTTCTTCACATAGTATTCAATGCTGTCGGGGTTGTTGAAGCGGCGATAGTTGGCTTCGGCGTCAAACCACATGAGGGCTGTCTTTTTCTGCTTGGGCACTTCCATACTGAATGGGGCTGCCGGCAGTCCGGCATTGTTGAAGAGCGAGCTTTCGTAGTAGTTGTGATATCCGTAGCGAACCTCTGTGGGATATTGCAGCCAGTCGGTCCACACGCGCACTTTCTTGTCGCTATTCAGTATTTTTGCCTTTGCCGGATATACGTTGCCTGTGGCATCGACAAATTCAAATCCGCCAAGCTCTGCATTCTCGGGAGTGAGGCCGTCTTCACCGCCTTCAAACTCGATGATGACCGAAGTGGGAGAGTCGGGGGTGCAGCTTTTGGCGATGGGAGCCTGGCTCTTTATGCCCTTACGGCCGTAGGCTTTCTCGAGAGCGAGATAGGCGAAACGCTTGCCCACCTCAATCTTCTTGGGGAAGTGAATGAAGATGCTGTCGCCAAGGTCGCCGATAGTCACCATTCCGGTGCCGGGCACGCTCTTGAGCAGCTCATTTTGCATTTGGCGGAAGTCAGCCCAGCGAGTGCCACGGCAGTCACCGTCGTTCCATGGGGCAAGTTGGGCGTAGAAGAAAGGCATTGCATCGTTGTTGCCGAAGTGTGCACGCCAGTCGGCAACCATTGCCGGGAAGAGGCGGCTGTAACGCTCGGCATTTGCAGTGTTAGCCTCACCTTGGAACCATATCACACCTGCAACCGGGAAACCCTTCCATGGGGCAACCATAGCGTTCCACGCAAGGGTAGGAGTGCCTTGAATCCAGCCAAAATCCTTGCCATCGACGGCAGGAAGGCTTATTTCTGGGAATTTTGCTTCAAAAGTTGTGCGAGGCATCCAAGTTTCGATGGTTGACATGCTCCAGTCGCACTGAATCAGTCCCACAGGCACGTCGAGAGCATCGTATATAGTCTTTCCAAATACATATCCCACTGCGCTGAACTCTGCCACGGCGTCAGTTTCAGCCTCGGTCCACTTCACCGGCTCGATTTCGGGCTTTTCGGTGGTAGCCCAGTCGTTTTTCTGCTGCAAAAGGCGGATTTTTAGTCGGGGTGAGGCAGAAAGAATCAAGTCGGCAGTGCCGTGAGTGGGTTGTCCGCGGAAGCCTTTCATGGGCATTTCCATATTCGACTGTCCGGCACAAATCCACACTTCACCCACGAGCACATTGCTGAGGGTGAGAGGCTTGCCGTCGCTCACGGTGATGGTGAATGGTCCGCCGTAAGCCGGAGTGCTGAGCGTGGCGCTCCAAGTGCCATTGGCATCAGCCGTGGTGACAACTGCTTTTTTTGCCCATGAAGCATTAATGGTGACTTTAGCACCGGCAGTTGCCGTGCCGTGCAAAGGTACACTCGATTTTTGTTGAAGTACCATGCCGTCGCAGAAGTGGGAGGGAAGAGTCACTTTTGCATCGATACCAAAGGTGAAAAGCATGGCAAGAAGAAGGATTAAAGAGAATTTTTTCATTATGATTTTTTGATGATTTTGAGTGATTATTTATCGCTTTTAGGGGTGTTTATTTCACTTCACTGATGTAGATGTTGCCGAAGCGGTCGGTGACACGCACCTCGCGCTTAGAGCCGGCAATGGTGGGTGTGGCACGGAACATGTGGCCGTTTGGGTGTGGCGAAATCCAGTCGTAGAGCACCACGCTCTTGTCGAGGCAGTGGGCTTTCGATGTGGGGTCGTAGCCTTTGAACTGCTTCATTTCGGCTGTTACGTTGCCGTTCTCGAGCAGTTCCACGCGCCAGCGCGAGTCGTAGTTCCACACGTTGGCAACAACATCGTCGGGGCACTCCTCGCAGCTGCCGGGGGCATACACTCGCATCTGGTAGTTGCTGTCGTAGCCGGCACATTTGTATCGCCAGCGCACGTCGGTGCCATCAACGTCGAACACTGCATAGCCACGCGGTGTTCCGTCCATACACTCCTCGCAGCGCCACCAGGTGCCGCACACGGCTGCGGTGTTGTGCTCATAGAGGCGGTCGCTATACTCATTGTTGAGCTGGGAGTGGGTGTGTCCGGTGATGATGTGTGTGGTCCGGTCTTTCACTATCTCAAAGAGATGGCGGGCATTATTGAGCCAGTCGGTTGAGAAGCGGGCTTCTTCGAGGTTAGCACTGCGTCCGGTGGCAATGTGCATGAAGATGAAAACCACCTTGTCCTTAGGCACGAG
>CALZFJ010000144.1 GCA_945645715.1 uncultured Prevotellaceae bacterium
AAAATGAAAAACTTCGTTTTTCTTTTTGTTTCTGCACTCGTTTGTAGTAACTTTGGATAAGTTACGTCGGCACTCGGCATAGCCAAAAATGAAAAACTTCGTTTTTCTTTTTGTTTCTGCACTCGTTTGTAGTAACTTTGTAGCAGATTTGGCGGTAGAGCCTCAATGCACTCCGCTGAATCGTGATTTTTAGTTTGCAAATGATTGAACGCATTATAATTATCGACAAAGTTGACCCGGTGACTTTCTATGGGGTTAACAACGCTAACATTCAGCTAATACGCAATCTTTTCCCGAAATTGCGCATGGCTGCCCGTGGCACTATCATCAAGGTGATTGGCGATGATGCCGAAACTTCGGTTTTCGAGGAGAAAATCAAGAAACTTGAGGATTACTGCGCCAAATACAACAAACTCACGAGCGAGGTGATTATCGACACCGTGCGCGGTGAGTCGCCCAAGGAGATTGAGCTTGACGACGTGATAATCTATGGCGTGAATGGCAAGCCGATATCGGGTCGCACCCCCAACCAGCAGCTACTGGTGAACACTTTCAAGAAAAACGACCTCACGTTTGCACTCGGTCCGGCAGGAACGGGAAAGACCTACGTGGCTATCGCCCTGGCTGTGCGTGCCCTGAAGAACCGCGAGGTGCGGAAAATCATTCTCTCGCGCCCGGCTGTGGAGGCCGGCGAGAAACTTGGATTCTTGCCCGGCGACATGAAGGACAAAATCGACCCCTATCTCCAGCCCCTCTATGATGCACTGGAGGATATGATTCCTGCAGCAAAGCTGAAGGAGTACATGGAGGGCAATGTGATTCAGATTGCTCCGCTGGCGTTCATGCGCGGCCGCACGCTCAACGAGGCTGTGATTGTGCTCGACGAGGCTCAGAACACCACCACGCACCAAATCAAGATGTTCCTCACGCGCCTCGGCATGGGCTCGAAGATGATCATCACCGGCGACGTGACGCAAATCGACCTTCCGCGCACCACCCAGTCGGGACTGGTGCAGGCGCTGGGCATTCTGCGCGGTGTGCCGGGAATAGGGCGTGTGGAATTTGACAAGAAGGACATTGTGCGCCACAAGCTGGTGCAGCGCATTGTGGAGGCCTACGAGCGCCACGATGAGGCTGTGCGTGCTGAGGCTGCCGCCGAAAGAGCTGCAAGAAAGGCTGCCGGCATAACCGAAACCGACAACAAAACAGAATAACCGAAATTTTTATATAAACACAGATAATATATCAACACATGGCAACATTAGTTAGAACCGACTACAATTTTGAGGGACAAAAAAGTGTGTATCACGGAAAAGTGCGCGACGTGTATGACATCAACGACGACGTGCTGGTGATGATTGCAACCGACCGTATCTCAGCCTTCGACGTTATCCTGCCCAAGGGCATTCCGTCGAAAGGACAGGTGCTCAACCAGATCGCGGCTTCCTTCCTCGACGCTACCGCCGACATCGTGCCCAACTGGAAGCTTGCCACTCCCGACCCGATGGTGACCGTGGGACTGAAGTGCGAAGGATTCCGCGTGGAGATGATTATCCGCGGCTACCTCACCGGCAGCGCATGGCGTGAATATCAGGCTGGCTGCCGCGAGCTTTGCGGCGTGAAGCTCCCTGATGGAATGCGCGAGAACGAGCGCTTCCCCGAGCCTATCATCACTCCCACCACCAAAGCCGATGCCGGACACGACGAGAACATCTCACGCGAGGAGATTATCGCCCAGGGCATCGTGAGCAAGGAAGACTATGAGACGATGGAGCGCTACACACGCGCCCTCTTTGCCCGTGGCACCGAAATAGCGGCTGCAAAGGGATTGATTCTGGTCGATACTAAATATGAGTTTGGCAAGCGCGACGGCAAGGTGATTCTCATCGACGAGATTCACACCCCCGACTCTTCTCGCTACTTCTATGCCGAGGGCTACGAGGAGCGCTTCGAGAAGGGTGAGGCTCAGCGCCAGCTCTCGAAGGAATTTGTGCGCCAGTGGCTTATCGACCACAACTTCATGGGCAAAGCCGGTCAGCAGGTGCCTGAGATGACCGACGAATACTGCGAGTCGGTATCGCAGCGCTACATTGAGCTTTATGAGCACATCACCGGCGAGAAATTCGTCCCGGCTACCGATGAAGATATTGCAGCCCGCATCGAGAAGAATGTGGCAGCTTATCTGGCTACCCTCAACAAATAACAAGCATCAAAAAACATGTAAGCAGCCATAGCCTGAACTTATAGCAGCTATGGCTGCTATAAAATAACTACACTGCAAGTGAACTACAAAGCCGAATCAATAAAGCCCTATAACGACACCGACAGCAAGACGGGGCAGGTGCGACAGATGTTTGACTCTATTGCACCGGCTTACGACTTCATGAACCGCGCCATGACGCTCGGAATCGACCGCTTGTGGCGCCGAAAGGCTGTGCGCATGCTCGGCAAATCGCAGCCTCAGCACATTCTCGACGTGGCTACGGGTACCGGCGACCTTGCCTTGCTGCTTCACCGTATGCTCAAGCCCAAGCAGGGAATTGTGGGCATCGACCTTTCGGAAGGAATGTTGAGTGTGGCACGGCGCAAAGTGGCTGATGCCGGGCTTGCCGACGCTATTGCCTTTGAGACCGGCGACTGCCTGAATCTGCGCTTTGCCGACGGCTCTTTTGATGCCGTGACTGTGGCTTATGGCGTGCGCAACTTCGAGCACCTCGACCAAGGATATGCCGAGATGCACCGCGTGCTTGCCAAGGGCGGTGTACTCTGCGTGGTGGAGCTTTCCACACCCACCGGGTGGCTTACGCGCAAGCTCTACGACCTATACACGCTCCACATAATTCCGCTTGTAGGCAGGCTGGTGTCGCACGACGTGCGTGCCTATCGCTATTTGCCTGAGAGCATAGCGGCAGTGCCTCAGGGTGAGGCTATGCTTGGCATTATGCGTGCAGCGGGTTTCACCGAGTGCAGCTTCAAGGCTCTCACTTTCGGCACCTGCACCATCTATCTTGCCACAAAATAAGGCAAGAGATTGATGCCTTTCAAAATATTTTGAAGCTTTGCGCTCGACTTGCACAAATTTTTGATAACTTTGGCGGCGTCTTGGCAAATCTTTCAAAATAAATTTTGAAGCTTTGCGCTCGACTTGCACAAATTTTTGATAACTTTGGCGGCGTCTTGGCAAATCTTTCAAAATAATTTTGAAGCTTTGCGCTCGACTTGCACAAATTTTGTTGTATATTTGCAACTTAGAAACAAAAAACAATACTCACACATAAACAAATTTTGTTATTATGGCAGGAATTAATTGTATTGGTATTCTCACTTCGGGAGGTGATGCTCCGGGGATGAACGCCGCTATCCGTGCGGTGACTCGCTCAGCCATTTTCGGCGGATTCAAGGTGAAGGGTATCTATCGCGGTTATCGCGGACTTATCACCGGTGAGATTCAGGAGTTTAAGACCCAGAATGTGTCGAATATCATTCAAGCGGGCGGAACAATACTGAAAACTGCCCGCTGCAAGGAGTTTCAAACTCCCGAAGGCCGTCAGTTAGCCTATGAGACTCTTAAAAAAGAGGGTATCGATGCCCTCGTGGTGATTGGCGGTGACGGTTCGCTCACCGGTGCCCGCATATTTGCCACTGAGTTCAATTTCCCCATTGTCGGTCTGCCCGGCACTATCGATAACGACCTCTATGGCACCGACAAAACCATTGGATACGACACTGCACTCAACACCATCATGGAGTGCGTGGATAAAATACGCGACACTGCCACATCTCACGAGCGACTCTTCTTCATCGAGGTGATGGGTCGCGATGCAGGCTTCCTTGCTCTCAACGGCGCTATCGCCACAGGTGCCGAGGCTGCCATCATTCCCGAGATTTCTACAGAGGTCGATCAGCTTGCCGAGCTTATCCAGAGCGGATTCCGCAAGAGCAAGAACTCCTCGATTGTGCTTGTGGCTGAAAGCCCCATCACAGGCGGTGCAATGGCTCTTGCCGAGCGCGTGAAAAACGAGTATCCGCAATACGACGTGCGCGTAACTATCCTCGGTCACTTGCAGCGTGGTGGCTCACCTACTGCCGTCGATCGCATTCTCGCATCGCGCATGGGTGCCGCTGCCGTCGATGCTCTACTTGAAGACCAACGCAATGTGATGATCGGTATTCGCAACGACGAAATCGTGTATGTGCCTTTCTCAAAGGCTATCAAGAACGACAAGCCCATCAACCGCGAGCTGCTCAACACCCTGCGCCGTCTCTCAATTTAAACAATCACACAGAAAACGAAAAAACTTTTTTTATTCACAGCTGATAAATGGCTAAAGTTAACGATATTGTCCGCTTCCTGAATGCTACAGGGGGCGGACGTATTTCACGAATAGAGGGCAACATCGCCTACGTGGAAGACTCCGACGGCTTTGAGCAGCCGGTGCTGCTGCGCGAGTGCGTGGTGGTAGATGCCTCAAAGCCCAAGGCTACAGCCTACGACCGCCCCATCATTCCTGCTCCAAGCAAAGAGGAGAAGCCTCTGCGCCCCGAGCCGGCTCCTGCCCCGGTGGTAGAGACCGAGGAGGGCGATGTGCTCAATGTGGTGCTTGCCTACGAGCCTCGCGAGCTGAAGCACCTCAACACTACCTCCTACGATGCCTATCTCGTGAACGACAGCAACTACTATCTCTATGTTGCCTACATGACCCGCGGCGACAACGCCACCGGAATGTGGCGCACTCGCTTCCACGGCATTGTGGAGCCTAACATGCAGGTGCAGCTTGAGGAATTCGGGCACGCCGACCTCACCGAGATGTCGCGCGTGGCAGTACAATACGTTGCCTTCAAGGAAGGGAAAGACTTCAAGCTGAAAAATCCCGCATTGGTGGAGCACCGCCTCGATACAACTAAATTCTACAAGATTCACTGCTTCCACGATTGCGAATACTTCGATTCGCCCGTGCTTGCCCTCGACGTGGTGCGAAACGACCGTCCGGCACGACAAATGGTAATCGATAGCAGCGAACTTGAACGTGCAATGCAGCAGAAGCGCAACGCCGACCGCCCCAACCGCCGCCCGGTAGAGAAGCACAACAAGGTGAAAGGCGAAATCATAGAGTGCGACCTGCACATCAATGAGCTGGTGGATACCACTGCCGGAATGAGCAACAGCGACATGCTGCAACTGCAACTCGACAAATTCAACGAGGTGATGCGCGAGAACCTGCGACGCCCCGGAGCAAAAGTGGTGTTTATCCACGGTAAAGGCGAGGGAGTGCTGCGCAAGGCACTACTCGACGAGCTGCGGCGCAAATATCCGCGCTGCGAGGCACAGGACGCGAGCTTCCGCGAATATGGCTTCGGAGCCACTCTTGTGAAGCTACATCAGTGAATTAAATCCACGTGACTCTATCGTAGCACGATTAAGTCGCAACATTGCTTTGATTTTGTAGGCCTTGCGGCAGAACGCCTTGCAGCAGATGGTGCTTCGATTTTGTGGGCTTCGCGGCAGAAGGTTTCGATTTTGTGGACCTTGCGGCAGCAAGCATCGCCCTCATTTTCAGCAGTTTTACAGCAGATGCAGCAAAAAATGTGTAAAAAATTTGGTAATTACCGAAAAAAGCAGTAATTTTGCAACGCTTTTGGGGAATACCTGGAGCAAATAAGGAGATTCGCTAGCTCAGCTGGTAGAGCACAACACTTTTAATGTTGGGGTCTTGGGTTCGAGCCCCAAGCGGATCACTCAAGGAAATCGCTGATAGAAATATCAGCGATTTTTGTATTATTTACGTACATGTGCAGGGATTTTGCTCATCTATTTA
>CALZFJ010000145.1 GCA_945645715.1 uncultured Prevotellaceae bacterium
CTCGTTAGCTATAAGATATGCCACCTGGACATAGATCTTGCGCCTATGCTTGGTGCACACAAAATCAATCTCTCCGGCTCGCAATTGTCCCACCTTCACGGAATATCCGAGCCTCAGCAGGTGCAGATACACGATGTTTTCAAGCACTTTCTCTACATCATTCACCCTTTCTCCTCCGACTATGAAATTCCTAAGCCCGACATCACCGAAATAGCTCTTGCCGGTGGTTTCAAGCAACTTCTTGCCGTGAATATCATAGCGGCTTACAGAATGGGTGAGCAGTGCCTCATTGAAGTAGGTCATATACGAGAGTATTACGTTGGTGGAGATATCAATCTGCTGCGACTTCATATATTTCGAAATGCTGCTTGCCGAATTAAGCTTTCCCACAGTGTCGGCAATGAACGACAGCAAATTATTCAGAAATGTAACATTACGGATTGTATGACGCTCTATAACATCTTTCAGTACAACCGTATTGAGCACTCCCGACAGATATTCCTGCACCAACTCTTCATTTTCAAGCCCCACATTGCGCAGTCCGGGCAGCCCTCCATAATTCAGATAGAGCATAAATGCGTTGTCACTGTCGGTAAGATTGTGAAACTCAAGAAATTCAGCATAGCTAAGAGACAAGACGTGTATTTCCTGAAAACGCCCACGCAGCAAGGTGCTTAGCTCGCTCGACAGCATCTTGGAATTAGAGCCTGTAATCACCACATCGGTGTTATCTACAGTGCGATAGCTGCGCACCGAGTGCTCCCAGCCGGCAATGTCCTGCACCTCATCAATCAAGATGTAATTGTGCTTGTCGGCAATGAAATGCGCATCGATATAGTCATTGAGCTGTGTGTAGTTCTTGATGAAATCAAAATCTTTCTGCTCCTTGTCGATATAGATTATATTTGCATCAGTTTCAGTGCTGTGACGTGCCACAAAGTCTTTCATGATAAAACTTTTGCCTACACGACGCTGCCCTATAAGAACAATGATTTGTCCTTTTCCCAACCAGGCATCTACCTTCTGTGCATAATTTTTTCGCTCTAAGACCAGCATAATCAAGCTATTATTAATAAATTATGCACAAAGATAATAATTTTATTGTTTATAAACAACAAAATCGGCAGAAATGTTGTCTTTATTGATTACAGTCAATAAATTTGCACAAATTGCGATTTTATTGTCTATACTCAATGAATTTGCAAATTTTGCAATTTTGTTGTCTATACTCAATAAATTTGCAGAAATATTGCTTTTTGTGCTTATACTCAATGGATTTGCACGAATTTCATGGTGGGTGTCAGCGGCCGTTATCCACGTAGCTGTAGAAGCTCTTTCCGGCTACAATTATGTGGTCAACCATCTCTATGCCAAGCAGTTTGCAGCTCTCGCGGATACGATGAGTGAGGTCGTCGTCTTGTGCGCTGGGGCGAAGTGTGCCCGAAGGGTGATTGTGCACAGCAATAATGCCATCGGCAAGATGCTCAATCGCCTTTTTCATCACCATTTTCACATCGACCACCGTAGCTGCCGTGCCGCCCTGGCTGATGCGATACTTTCCGGTGACACGCTTGGCGCGGTTGAGCGTGAGAATCCAAAATTCCTCGTGTGCAATGTCGCGCAGGTGCTGCGGAACGCAATTGAAAGCCGCCTGACTGCTAACCACTTGCGGCATTTCCTCGAAATTCTCGCTGTGATAGCGGCGCGACAACTCAAGCGCAGCAAGAATAATCAGTGCCTTAGCCTCGCCCACTCCGCGGTAGTTATTCACAAGGTCGGGCACCGAGAGTCGTGCGAGCGTACTGAGCCGCTCGTCGCAATCGCGCAGAATACGCTTGCAAAGATCTACAACATTCTCGCCGCGCGAACCGCTGCCAATGAGGATAGCCATCAACTCAGGCACCGAGAGCACCTCAAAGCCGTGCTTAAGCGCCTTCTCTCGCGGCATATCATCGACCGAAAGGTCTTTCATTGCTCGCGAATAAGCCACATTCTGCTTCGTTTCCTCCATAGCAACACTCCTATTTTCCGCGACGAATCTCTATCTCCTCCTCAATGTTACGCCCATGGCGAAGAAGAATCTTCCACACCCAAGCCTTAATGAAGCCGGTGCCATATCCCCCGAGCTGAATCACACTGGTGAGCACAGCCATAGTGCCGATTTTCATGCTACGGGTTGATGCGATGGCAGTAATCCACACCGCCAGAAGATATGCCACAAGCGGCAATATCGCCCACCATTGCCAGAATAGGGCAAGCAGAATCATCGTAAGCGTGCCAAGCACAAAAACCGCAGGCAGGCAGTGAACAAGCTTCAACGAGTCGGGGTAAAGCAGCTTCAGCGTGATGCGCGACATGCCAAACACATAAATCTGACGGCAGAACTTCGCAATCGACGTGCGGCGCTTATGATACACGTATGCCTCGCGGATTAGCCGTATCGAAAACCCCGCCTTGCGCACGCGCGTGCTCATATCGATGTCCTCAGAGAACATCTCGCGGAAACCGCCAATCTTCTCCCACACGCGCCGCGAATAGCCCATATTGAACGAGCGCGGCACAAACTTCTCAAGCTTCACCTTGCCGCCGCGTATGCCGCCGGTGGTGAGGAATGAGGTCATCGAGTAGTTGATAGCCTTCTGCACATCGGTGAAGCTGTCGTGAGCGGCATCGGGACCGCCGAAGCAATCGGTATATTCAGCATCGAGAGCAGCCTTCAGAGTGGCGAAATAATTCTCGGGAATCACGCAATCAGAGTCGAAAAACACGAAATACTCCCCTCGTGCATGTTCCATGCCATAGTTTCGGGCAATGCTACGGCCCTCGTTGCTCTTGTGGAAATATTGAATCGCGAGGCGGTCGGCGTAGGCATCACACACCTCCTTGCAAGGCAGCGTAGAGCCGTCTTCCACTATCACCACCTCAAAGTCGCCTGCACTTTGTGCCGCAAGGCTTGCAAGCAAGTCGCGCACCTCATCGATGCGGTTATACACCGGAACTATGACTGAAAAATATGGCATAACTATCTTCAATAAAAAATCATCAAAAAAACCTTCTCACCTCTAAAATAACTCTCACCTCATAAGGGTCTCTCACCTCTCTTACCTCTTCAGCCTCAATGCTCTCTTACCTCTTACCTCTTACCTTTAAAAGCTCTCTTACCCCTTACCTCTTAAAACGGCGTCGGCTGGTCGTTATGGTCCATCAAGAAGTCGGCATTCTGCAACGGAGCATCGCCCGGCGGTGGCGGAGGCAGCGGCGAACCGCCATCACCCGAAGCATCGGCAGCATCGCCCGATAGCTTCGATTCGTAGGTGCTCTGCACAAGGTTGTAGTTCTCGTCCCAGTTCTCGAAGCGGGCAAACTGTGCGCGGAAACGCATCTTCACGTCGCCCACCGAACCGCTACGGTGCTTGGCAATGATAAACTCCGCCAAGCCGCGAATGTCGTTGCCACTGGCGTCTTCGCTCGACTTGGTGTAGTATTCCGGGCGGTGAATAAAGCACACAATGTCGGCGTCCTGCTCGATGGCACCCGACTCACGGAGGTCGGAGAGCTGCGGACGCTTGCCGTCGGTGCGGTTTTCAACGCTACGGTTAAGCTGCGACAGCGCAATCACCGGAATGGAAAGCTCCTTGGCAAGCTGCTTGAGCGAGCGCGAAATGGTGCTCACCTCCTGCTCACGGCTGCCAAACTTCATTCCGCTGGCATTCATCAGCTGCAGGTAGTCGATGATAATCATCTTTATGTTGTGCTCGCGCACAAGGCGGCGAGCCTTCGTACGCAATTCAAACACCGAGAGCGACGGAGTGTCGTCGATATAGAGCGGAGCCGAATAGAGCTGCTTTATGCGCCCCATGAGCTTGTCCCACTCCAAGCGCGAGAGCTGTCCGCTCTTGATTTTCTCACCTTCAATTTCACACACGTTGCAAATCAAGCGGTTCACGAGCTGAAGATTCGACATTTCAAGCGAGAACACAGCAATGGGAATATTGTAGTTCACCGCCATATTCTTAGCCATAGAAAGCACCAGCGCGGTCTTACCCATGGCAGGACGCGCAGCGATAATGATGAGGTCGCTTGGTTGCCAGCCCGAAGTCACCTTGTCGAGGTCGTGGAAGCCTGTTTCGAGTCCGCTAAGTCCGCTCTCGCGGTTCGATGCGTCCTCAATCTTCTTGATTGCCTCGCTGATTACGGGGTCGATTTGCGTCACGT
This sequence comes from uncultured Prevotellaceae bacterium, assembly GCA_945645715.1. Classification (GTDB taxonomy): domain Bacteria; phylum Bacteroidota; class Bacteroidia; order Bacteroidales; family Muribaculaceae; genus CALZFJ01. The sequence continues at coordinate 4,216 of CALZFJ010000145.1, forward strand.
CCTTCTTCACATTGTGCTGCGTAATCTCGAAGAGCTTACCCTCAGCCTCCTGAAGCAGGTCGTCAACGTCGTTCGACTCGTCGAACGATTTCTCGAGCACTCCCGAGCAGAAGCTGATAAGCTCGCGGGCAAGATACTTCTGCGCCACAATGCGGGCGTGATATTCCACATTGGCAGCCGACGACACGCGCCCCGTAAGCTCTGAGATGCGAAGTGCGCCGCCCACCTCTTGCAGCGTGCCGTTAAGGCGAAGCTGCTCGGTCACCGTGAGCATATCAATAGGTCGCTGCATCGCACCAAGGGTCTGCACCGCTTCATAAATCTTCTGGTTGCGGGCATCATAGAAGCTCTCAGGCTTCAAGATGTCGCAAATCACGGTGTAAGCGTCCTTTTCGAGCATCAGTGCGCCAAGCACAGCCTCCTCAAGTTCAGTGTCGTTAGGCGGAAGCTTGCCTGTTTCGCTCGTAATCTGCGGCTGGTGCTGCGGACGCTGCTGGTAGCGTCGCGGCTCATCGCTGCGATAGGAATATGTAGTGCTGTTATCGTTTGCCATAATCCAAAAAAATTTATAAAATAAGCATTGTGTCTTATCAGACAAGTCGGATATGTCAGACCGGTCTGACCGACCACCTGTGGCTCTTCGGTTTCTTTTCGACAACAAAAGTAATAAAACCCTCCCTCAAAACCAAAACAATCTTTCCACAATCGAAAAAAAATGTGTGCAAAAGCAGTGGATAAATAGAAATTATGCGTAACTTTACACTTAATTACGCCCGGAGCGAACTTTCCGCCCTCTTGCAGCGTAATAAAAATAAACAACAACTTTAATTTTTCTCAATTATGAAGAAATTTATTTGCAAAGTGTGTGGCTGGGTTTATGACCCTGAAATTGGCGACCCCGAAGGCGGCATCGAGCCGGGTACTGCATTTGAAGATATCCCCGACGATTGGGTATGCCCCCTCTGCGGCGTAGGCAAGGACGACTTTGAAGTGACCGAGGATTAACCTCGGAACCTCATCGACACCTGTTCCGAAAAATACCAATTTCCGAGCTTCGTATGCGCGAAGCTCCTTACCACAAAAAATCCCCACAGCGAAGAACCCTTGTGGGGATTTTTATGACTATTCCCTATCTTTCTACGCCATCTCCATCAGAGTTAATGCCAGCTAACGCACATCAAAATATGTTATTGAGCATCATCTGAACAATTTTACCCATATTGAAAACGATTTTACCCTATCACCTACGCGGGTTAAAGCTACTTTTGCCACAGAATTTCGATGCCGGCAACATCATGGACTAATACACCAAATTGCCGATGCCCGGTCACCTGGCAATACCGAAGTTCAAACTATACCAAAATTGAGTTTTTGTGAATATCCTAAATATTGACCAAAACCTAAAATTATAACATTTACTAATTAATTAACTTTTTAAATTATGAAGACAAGAAGTTTACTATTGGCAGCTGCAGCTCTCACTGTCGGTGGACTGAGCGCAACTGAATTCGCCGACGGTATCACTCCGCTTCTTCCCGAAGGCGTGACAATCAACTACGAGCAGAACAAGCACTTCTGGGGTCTGAAGACTCTCACC
>CALZFJ010000146.1 GCA_945645715.1 uncultured Prevotellaceae bacterium
CGGTGGGCGCAATCGCCGCCAAGGTAAACACAACGCTTGCTGCCCACAGCCGCATTGTGGTCACTGCACCTCCGGGTGCCGGAAAATCCACTCTCCTGCCGCTTACTATCCTTGATTCCATCCCCGATGGCAAGGTGATTGTGCTTGAGCCGCGACGCATCGCCGCCTGCGGTATTGCCGAGCGCATGGCATCAATGATTGGCGAACGCGTGGGCGAAACGGTGGGCTATCGTGTGCGCTTCGACACCAAAGTGTCGCGTAACACTCGCATTGAAGTTGTCACCGAGGGCATTCTCACCCGAATGATCGTAGATGACTCCACGCTCGATGGCATCAGTGCCGTCATCTTCGACGAGTTTCATGAGCGTAGCCTTGCCTCCGACGTCGCACTCGCCCTTGTGCGTGAAGTGCAGCAGCTCTTGCGCCCCGACTTGAAGATTGTGGTGATGTCGGCTACCATCGATGCCGATGCCATCTGCCGCGCTATCGATGCTCCCCTGCTTGTGAGCGACGGCAAGATGCACGAGGTGGAAATCATCCACTCCGATGAGGCTACGCCTGAGAATTGCGCCACGCTTGTGGCTCGCACCATCAGCATGGCTCACCGTTCACACGAGGGTGATATTCTCGCATTTCTCCCCGGGCAAGCCGAGATTATGCGCTGCATAGAACTACTCGGCACTGCCCTACCCGACACCGTAATTTGTCCTCTCTACGGTCTTCTCTCCCCTGCTCAGCAGCGCGATGCCATCATGCCCGACAGCAATGGCCGCCGGAAGGTGGTGATTGCCACGCCTGTGGCTGAGACGTCGCTCACCATCGAGGGCGTGCGTGTGGTGATTGATTCCGGCTTATGCCGAACTCCGGTTTTCGATGCCCGCAGCAGCCTTAGCCATCTCGAAACCATGCGCATCTCCATGGATATGGCCCGTCAGCGCAGCGGACGTGCAGGGCGTGTAGCTGCCGGTGTGTGCTATCGTCTGTGGTCGAAAGCCACCGAGCTGCGTATGGACGACTCCCGAACTCCCGAAATACTCAATGCCGACCTCGCTCCTGTCACTCTCGACATCGCCGCATGGGACGGCAGCCGCATCGCCGGGCTACCTTGGCTCACCCCACCTCCTGCAGCTCACATCGCCCAAGCCGAGAAGCTGCTGCAAGGTCTTGGGGCTATCGACGATGCCGGAAACATCACCCCACACGGCCGAGCGTTGCAGTCCATTCCCTGCCACCCGCGCATTGCCCAGATGATTGCCATCGCCCATAATGCCGAAGAAAAATCTCTTGCAGCCGACATCGCAGCCTTGCTCGAAGAGCGCGACCCGATGGCTGACCGCTCATCGGCCGACATCAATCTGCGCATCACCATGCTCCGCTCTATGCGCGACCGTACTAATGCAGGTCGCTGGAACCGCATACTCAATATAGCCTCTCAATATCTCAGGATTGCCAAGGCATCGGCTGTCGATAACAATGCCCCCGACCCTTTCATCACCGGACGTCTCATAGCTCACGCCTACCCTGAGCGCATCGCCGTGGCCGACGGTCACTGCACTTTCCGCCTTGCAAGCGGCAACCGCGCCACAATCGATGCCTCCGACCACCTCTCAGGCTATGACTCTCTTGCCATTGCATCGCTTGGCTCCCGCATCTTCCTCGCCTCGCCATTGAGGCTGAATGATGTGGCTGATATGGCTACCGGCTACGACAATATATCCTGGAGCAGCCGCGAAGGCCGCATCATTGCCCGGCATGAGCAGCGCATAGGTGCCCTCGTCCTCGATTCAAGCCCTCTTTCCGGCTCTGGCATTGAGCAAAAGCGAATTGAGGTGATTTGTAATGCCGTGAAGCGCGAAGGCGTGAGCCTGCTCTCTTTCCCCGATGATGTGCAGCGCCTTCAGCACCGAATTGCCGCAGCTTCTGAATGGCACCCCGAGCTCTTCATTCCCGATGTTTCCACCGAGGCTGTCCTCTCTCGCAGCGACGAGTGGCTTCCTCTCTATATCGGCAAGGCTTCTACCGCTGCCGAGCTACGCAAAATCGACATGAAGGAAGTGATATGGGGTATGCTCCCCTATGAAACGCAGCTTGAAATTGACCGCATTGCCCCTGCATCGGTGCGCGTACCATCGGGTAGCAACATTCGTATCGACTACCGGCCCGGTGCCGAAGCTCCTGTGCTGAGTGTAAGACTTCAGGAATGTTTCGGCATGACCGATACTCCGCGCCTTGATGACGGCACTCGTCCGCTGCTGATGGAACTTCTATCACCCGGTTTCAAGCCGGTTCAGCTCACACAGGACCTTGCCAACTTCTGGCAATCCACCTACTTCGAGGTGCGCAAAGAGCTTCGCCGCCGCTATCCCAAGCATTCCTGGCCCGACAATCCACTCGAAGCCCCTGCCACACGCACCACACGCCGCAAATGACCGCGTGCGACACTCTGCCGCCCCCAAAAAATGGCACAACTCCACACAGGCAATCTGCCTCTATAGCTACGAAATTGTGGATTTGTATGGAATTTTGCAATTCCATCACGATTCTTCACGGCATTTTGTACACCTTAAGCAAAATAATACTTAACTTTGTGAGCACAAAAAAAACACATTATCAAAATATAAATCAAAATGAAACCAAAATTTACTACTCTACTCTGCCTCTGCTTTTTATGCGGAGTATTTCACACTGCTCGTGCCGAGGACTCCTACCGCTCCGTGATAGTGACAACTGCCTCCGACGAGATTATAAAATTCGACCTCTCTGGTGGTGTCGATGTCGTTTTCTCCGACACTGATATGATTATCACCGCCACTTCCAATCAAGTGACCCTGCCGCTCACCGACTTTGCCCGCTTCGACTTCAGCACCGAGAGCGCATCGGTCGGGCAAAACAACATCTGCAATGCCGTGCTTCGCGTATCCGATGGCTCTATCAGCCTTAGCGGCTTGTCGCCAAAGTCTCCCGTTACCCTATCCACCATAGGAGGTATTCTTATTCATAACGGCTTATGCGACGACTCGGGCTGCTTCTCATCGCAGTCACTGATGCCCGGCATCTACATCTTGAAAACTAATATATCAACTCTCAAAATCTCTATCAAGCAATGAAACATATAGCAATCTTCTTCACTGCCATCTTGGCTGTTGCCTCTGCGGTGGCTCAAACTGTAGTAATCTACCCCAAATCGGGTGATGCAATCACCTATAAAATGAGTGATATCGACCACATCGAGTTCCTGCCCGATGGCTCTACCGATAACCCCGACGAATCGGGCTATTCAGTAAGCGAGCTGTGGAGCCGGCGTGGCGACCTCAACATCTTCGGCAAAATCTACCGCCCCGACGGAGTTGCCGATGACACACAGCTCCCCACTGTGATTCTTTCCCACAGTGCATCGCTTACCGCCGACGCCATGAATGCCTACGCCGTGGCTATCGCTAAAGCCGGTTTCTGCGCCTATGCCTTCGACTTCTGCGGAGCTTGCGACGAAAGCCGCAGCGATGGAAATGTTGATGATATGACGCCCTTCACCGAGGTCGATGACCTCAAAGCTGTGATTGCCACCATGAAGGCTAATCCCGGTGTAAATCCCGAAAAAATATGTCTGCTTGGTTCTTCTCTGGGCGGATTGGTGTCGGCTCTCACTGCCGAAGACTCCTCACTGGGCGTTGCCGGACTAATTCTGTTCTACCCGGCTTTCAACATTCCCGACCTTATTGCCCTTATGGACCAGTTTGGCGGCTTCGGCGGCGGTAGCTGGGGTGACTTCGGCGATTTCGGAGACTGGGGCGACTTCGGCGATTTCGGAGGTTTCGGAATGAACTACAGCGAGGCTTTCTGCAACTCTATGCGCGGTTACGACGTATATGCCAACATAGGCACTTTTGCCAAAAAGGTGCTGATTCTGCATGGCTCCAACGACATGATTGTGAAGATTTCCTACTCTCAGCAAGCCGTTGAAACATATCCCGATGCCTCGCTCATCACCATCGAGGGTGCAAATCATGGATTCAACGCCGACAATCTGGGCAGCTTCGGTGGGTCTGCCGACTACGACTCCATTGTTATCCCCGAGGTAATTTCCTACCTCAACACCTACCTCCAATAATCCACATGAACTTTCAAGCCGCTTCACACGTTATCATTGTAAAAACACAATGAATTATGAAAACAAGATTCTTTAAGTGCCGCCACTGCGGCAATGTGATTATGAAGATGGTTGACTCCAAGGTGCCTGTGGTATGCTGTGGAGAGCAAATGGAGGAATTAGTCCCCAACACCGTCGATGCCTCAGGCGAAAAGCACCTCCCGGTGCTCACCCGCATCGACGACTGTACCCTCCGCGTTGAAGTGGGCATCACTCCACACCCCATGCTCCCTGAGCATCACATCGCATTCATCTATGTGGCTACAGAGCACGGCGGCCGCTTTGTAGCCCTTTCCGACAAACCTTGCGCCGAAATCTGCACCTGTGGCGACCCAGTTGTGGCAGTCTATGAATACTGCAACCTCCACGGTCTCTGGATGACCACTCCGCAGTAACACTACCACGGGCACGAAGTGCATCGACCGGAATATTCGAGAAATTCGCGTGATTCGTGTTCAATAAAGATTTCCGCATATTCTGCACATTCTGCGTGATGCACCCTTCGCCCACGAGCCATCACTTGAAAGAACGAAAAAAGGCTGCACTAATGTGCAGCCTTTTCTTCACGTAGCGGGATCGAGAATTGAACTCGAGACCTCCGGGTTATGAATCCGACGCTCTAACCAACTGAGCTATCCCGCCATCATTTCGTTTTTGCGATTGCAAAGTTACTAAGAATATTCCACTCTTGCAACACTTTCTCCAAAAAAATTTCATTCATTTTCTCGTATTACCGCCCAACAATATGATTTCCAACCAATTTTACACCATTTTTTCACCTTCTATCACAATTAATGCTTAATTTTGCCACATAAAAAACGCACCTACACTATGCACGAACCTAAATTGAGCGGTTTTGGGGGCTTCAAGCCCATACACTTCATCATTCCCGTGCTACTCGGCATTGCTGCAGTAGCCTGGATGTTTGCCGACGAGTTTGCCAATTTCAGCCTCTCGGCAATCCCATTCACCACCCGCACTGCAGTGTGCCTCGTGATAGTGGTGGCAATGGTCATTCTTCGCGAATTTGGAATGACGTGGCGTTACCGTGCCATCACCGACTCCGACCTCTCCTGGCGCCGTGCCCTGCGCGTGTGCCTTATGTGCGAGTTCACCTCTGCTCTCACGCCAAGTGCCGTGGGCGGAAGCAGCGTAGCCATGGTGTTCATGAATATGCAGGGCATCAATTTCGGCCGCGCAACCACCCTGATGATAGTCACCCTGTTCCTCGACGAACTGTTTTTTGTGCTTTCGTGCCCCATTGTGGCGGTCTTCACGCCCATCGACAGCCTTTTTGGCAGCACACTCAGCACACAGTTCTCCGTGGGCATTCAGTGGGTATTCTGGGGTATCTACTCAGCCATAGCCCTCTGGACTGCGATTCTTTTCGTGGGAATAATGATAAAGCCATCGCTCATCAAGAGACCACTCGTAGCCATTTTCTCACTCCCACTGCTACGCCGCTGGAAGCCATCGGTTGAGAAAATGACCGACAATATGGTAGCTGCCTCTCGCGACCTCCGCACGCGTACCCTCGGCTGGTGGCTCCGTGCCTTTGCAGGAACCGTGCTCCTTTGGGTGCCGCGCTATCTGCTCGTCGTCGCTCTATTTTGGGGACTCCTCCC
>CALZFJ010000147.1 GCA_945645715.1 uncultured Prevotellaceae bacterium
CTCAGGAGTGGAGATTATGAGAATGTCGCGTATTCCGGCAAGCATAAGCACAGATATTGGGTAATACACCATCGGCTTGTCGTAGATGGGGATAAGTTGCTTCGATGTTCCCTTTGTGCAGGGATAAAGGCGTGTGCCCGAGCCTCCTGCCAATACTATTCCTTTCATTTTCCGGAGAAGTTTATGTTGTTCGTTTATGGTAGAAATTTTTTCACTAACCCGTGGCACCACGCTATCTGTTGCCATACATTGCCTCGTAGTAGCGCTGATAGTCGCCGGTTAGCACATCGTTCACCCAGGCCTGGTTGTCGAGGTTCCAGCGTATTGTTTTTTCAATGCCCTCGGTGAACGGTGTCTCAGGATACCAGCCGAGTCGGGTGGCAATCTTCGAAGGGTCGATGGCGTAGCGCATGTCGTGCCCGGGGCGGTCGGTTACATATTCAATCAGCTCATCGCTCACCATCTCAAGTGGGCAGTGTAGCAGTGATTGATACTCAGGCTCTTCGCGCATGATGCGTGCAATGGTAGAAATCACGAGGCGCACTATGTTGATGTTGCTTTCCTCATTGAAACCGCCCACATTATATATTTCTCCCACTTCGCCTTGGCGCAGCACCATGTCGATTGCCTTTGCGTGGTCGGCAACGTAGAGCCAGTCGCGCACATTCTCGCCTTTGCCATACACCGGCAGCTTCTTTCCGTGCAGAATATTATTGATAATCAGCGGAATCAGCTTTTCGGGGAAGTGGTATGGCCCATAGTTGTTGCTGCATCGTGTGATATTGATGGGCAGGTTGTAGGTGTGATAGTAGGCGAGTGTGATAAGGTCGGCACTCGTCTTCGATGCCGAGTAGGGCGAGCGGGGCGACAGTTGCTTCTCTTCGGTGAAGAACTCTCTGCCGAATGTGGTGATGTTGTCACGCCCTTCCACCACGCGCTTCACCTCGTCGGCAAGGTGTAGTGGCTGTGCTGTGTCGAAGTCCTTGGCGAGTGAGCCATACACTTCATCGGTGGAGATTTGCAGATATTTTTTGCCGGAGCGATAGGTGCAACGGCCTGTAGCTGCGTCTTTGCCCGTGAGCCAAGCGCGGCGCGAACATTCGAGCATGTTCTGGGTGCCGAGAATGTTGGTTTCGAGAAACAGGCGCGGATTGGTGATGCTGCGGTCCACATGGCTTTCGGCGGCAAAATTCACCACATAGTCAGGGTCATATACCTCAAATATATTATCCACAAGTGCAGTGTCGTTGATGTCGCCTCTGAAGAATTTCACATTGGGCAATTCCAGTTCAGCTTCAATGGTCTTCAGGTTTCCGGCGTAGGTGAGAGCGTCAAGGATAAGCACACGCACCTCATCGGAATATTTTGCAAGAATATATTTCACAAAATTGGCACCAATGAATCCGGCACCGCCTGTCACAAGGTAAGTCTTCATCTTATTTTTTCGATTGAATATGATAATTTTTCCGAAAGTTACTAATTTATTCCCACATTGCCAAGTGTTAGGGCATTTTATCGCGATTTTATCGCGCCTTGGCGCACGGCAAGGGCACGAAAAAGCCGAAGCAGCACACGGTGTGCCAGCTTCGGCTTTGATATGTGGCAGTCTTGGCTGCCGTGGTTTCATTGCCACGACAACTTATCTAATGCAATCACTATTGCTGCCTCGCAATCGGGCGGCTCAAGTGTTGCTGCTACTTCTTGAGTGTAGCCTCCACCTCGGGAGCGATGCCTGCAAGCTCAGGATCAATCATGATGCGACCGCAATATTCACACACGATTACCTTCTTGTGCATCTTTATCTCCATCTGGCGTTGCGGCGGAATGCGGTTGAAGCAACCACCGCAGGCGTTACGCTGGATATACACTATACCCAGTCCGTTGCGTGCGTTCTTGCGGATGCGCTTGAATGCTGAGAGAAGTCGCTCATCGTCGAATTTCACCTCAAGCTTCTTTGCCTGTTCGCGAAGCTTCTCCTCATCTTGCTTTGTCTCCGAAACGATTTCGTTCAGCTCACCCTTCTTCTCTTCGAGAATGTGCTGGCGATCGGCAAGGTGGTTGGCTGCGACATCTACGTCGGCGTGCTTCTGCTCAATCTGGCGAGTGAAATCGTTGATTTTCTTCTCAGCAAGCTCAATGTTGAGGTGCTGATACTCTATTTCCTTTGAAAGGAAGTCAAACTCGCGGTTGTTGCGCACGTTGTCCTGCTGCTGAGTGTACTTGTCGATAAGTGCAGCCGCCTCGTCGATTGCCTTGTGCTGCTCGCGAATGCCTTGGTTGAGGTTGTTTACCTCGTCCTTGTAGTTCTGGATGCGAGTCTCAAGTCCGGCAATCTCGTCCTCAAGGTCTTGCACCTCAAGCGGAAGCTCGCCGCGGATAATCTTGATGCGGTCGATTTTCGACAGGATAGTCTGAAGCTCGTAAAGTGCTTTCAGACGCTCCTCTACGGTAAGTTCTTTGTCTTGTGTTGTCTTATCAGTAGCCATTGCTTACAAATAATTTATCTGATTTCGTTCTTTTTCGGAATAATAGGCTGCAAAGTTAGGGAATTTTTTCCGAATTATGTCAAAAAAAATCTCTTTTGTGAACTGTTCGCTCTCATAATGCCCGATATTTGCGATGATTATGCGGTGATTGCTCGATGTGAAGTCGTGATATTTCACGTCGCCGGTGATAAACATCTGCGCCCCGGCACCTATTGCATCGCCTATTAGCTCGGCTGCACTACCTCCGCAGAATGCCACACGGGTGATGGATTGCTCCATATTGCTGCCACTGTAGCTGATGGCGCCCACGTGGAATATGCGCTTCACGTCGGCAAGCAGCTGCATGGCAGGAGTGGGGGAGATGTTTCCCACCACGCCGAAGCCCCAAGGGCTGTCGTTGCCAAGTGCTATCACATCAAATGCCGGTTCCTCATAGGGGTGTGCGCTGAGCATTGCTGCAACCACGGCATCTTTTCGCCACGATGGCGCTATCACCTCCACACGCTCCTCGGGTTCGCTATGAAGCTCACCCACCTTTCCCACAAAGGGATTTGCGCCACACTGTGCACGGAAGGTGCCGGTGCCTTGCATAGAGTAGCTGCACGAGTCGTAGTTGCCTATGTGTCCTGCACCAGCCTGCCACATAGCCTCTTTCACAGCCGCAGCGTGTGCCGAGGGCACGAAAGTCACTATTTTCAGCAGCTTGCCATTTTGCGGAGCAAGCAGCTCAATGTCGGTTAGCCCAAGCTTTGCCGCAGCATGTGCCGAAACGCCACCTCGGGCGCTGTCCATATTAGTGTGGGCAGCATAGAGTGCTACATCGTGCTTTATGGCTTTCGCCACAATGCGCTCTATAGGCGAGCGTCCGGTGATGCGCTTCAGTCCACGGAATATGAGCGGGTGATGCGAAATCACCATGTTGGCACCACGCGCAATAGCCTCATCAAGTATTTCCTCGGTCACGTCGATGCAGAGCAATGCTGCCTTGGCTTCAGCGTGAGGGTCGCCCACCTGAAGCCCGGCATTGTCGTAGCTCTCCTGCAACGCCGTGGGAGCAAACTCCTCAATCGCGGCTGCTATGTTGCCTATTGTTATCATTCTCAATATCGGTTGTCAAGATTTTTTTATACCCCGACACCACCTAAAGTGTCGGTTATTTCTGCTTCAGTGCAGCGATGCGCTCCTCATCGAGCTTGATGTAAAGCTCCTCAAGCTGTGCATCGTCGATTGCACCCGGAGCATCGTTCATCATGTCGCGTCCGGAGTTGTTCTTCGGGAAGGCGATGGTGTCGCGAATGCTGTCGAGTCCGGCAAGCATCGACACGAAACGGTCGAAGCCGAATGCCAGTCCGGCATGTGGCGGTGCTCCATATTTGAATGCCTCCATCAAGAAGCCAAACTGGTCTTGAGCCTTCTCCTCGGTGAAGCCAAGAAGCTCAAACATCTTGTCCTGGAGTTTCGGGTCGTAGATACGCAAGCTGCCGCCTCCAAGCTCCACGCCATTGATTACCATGTCGTAGGCATTGGCACGCACATTGCCCGTGTCGCTGTCGAGCATCGGGATATCCTCGTCCTTCGGCTTTGTGAAGGGGTGATGCATTGCATAGAAACGCTGCGTCTCCTCGTCCCACTCAAACATCGGGAAGTCGATTACCCACAGCGGAGCAAATGTGTTCTTGTCGCGCAAGCCAAGGCGGTTACCCATTTCAAGGCGAAGCTCATTGAGCGCCTTGCGCGTAGGCATCGTCTTGCCGGCAAGAATAAGCATAAGGTCGCCGGGCTTTGCTCCGAAGCGCTCTGCCCATGCCTTGAGGTCGTCCTCGCCATAGAATTTGCCCACGCTGCTCTTCACTGAGCCATCGGTTTCGAGTTTAACCCACACAAGACCCTTGGCTCCGATTTGCGGACGCTTCACAAACTCTGTCAGCTCATCAATCTGCTTGCGAGTGTAGCTCGCACAACCCTCGGCACAGATTCCGCCCACATATTCTGCACTGTCGAATACCACAAAATTCTTGCCTTCGGTGAGGTCTTTAAGCTCCACAAACTTCATGCCGAAGCGAATATCGGGCTTATCGCTACCATAATATTTCATCGCATCAGCCCACGTCATGCGCGGGAATGAGTAGTCGAAATCCACATCACGCACATATTTGAAAATGTGCTTCACAAGACCCTCAAACATCTGCAGAACGTCTTCCTGCTCAACAAACGACATCTCGCAGTCGATTTGAGTGAACTCGGGCTGACGGTCGGCACGAAGATCCTCATCGCGGAAGCACTTGGCAATCTGGAAATAGCGGTCGAAACCAGCCACCATCAGAAGCTGCTTGTAGAGCTGCGGAGATTGCGGAAGAGCGTAGAACTGCCCCGGATTCATGCGCGAAGGCACCACGAAGTCGCGTGCACCCTCCGGAGTCGATTTAATGAGAATCGGGGTTTCCACCTCAAGGAAGCCCTTCTCATTGAGGTAGCGGCGAAGCTCAAAACCCATCTTGTGGCGAAGCTCAAGATTGCGGCGCACAGCCGAGCGACGAAGGTCGAGATAGCGATACTGCATGCGCAAGTCGTCGCCACCATCAGTGTTATCCTCAATAGTGAACGGCGGCACCTCACTGCGGTTAAGCACCACAAGCTTCTCGGCAATAATCTCAATGTCGCCGGTAGGGATATTTGCATTCTTGCTCTGGCGCTCAGCCACCTTGCCCTCCACCTGAATTACAAACTCACGGCCAAGGTGATTGGCTGCATCGCACAGCGCAGCATCTATTTCATTGTTAAATACTATCTGAGTGATGCCATAGCGATCGCGCATATCCACAAACGTCATGCCACCCATCTTGCGGACACGCTGCACCCAGCCTGCCAGCTTCACCACTTCGCCCACATTAGCGATGCGAAGTTCTCCACACGTCTTAGTTCTAAACATAATGCGAATATATGATATTGTTTTTTTTTTCGTTGTCAATAACCATTTTGCAAAGTTACATAAAAACCGCGAGATTTCTACATCGGCAAGATAAAGAAAAACTTTTCTTTAGAGGAAAATTAGCTAAAATTATCACAAAATTATTCGCATAACATCAAAATTATCCACACAAACTCAAAAAAACACCCTCCTGCATCGCATTTTCCACCTTTCCCCTGCCTTTTTTGAAGAATCCAAATAGAAACGCAACGCTTTTCCATTAAGAATCCAAATAGAAACGCAACGTTTTTCTGCCTTTTTTCAAGAAAAAATGAAATTTTTTGGCGAAACATTTGCACAATTCAAAAAAAC
>CALZFJ010000148.1 GCA_945645715.1 uncultured Prevotellaceae bacterium
GGCACGCAAAACGATGGGTGGCACACAAAACGATGGGGTGGGAAATTAGGTGGTGAAAAGAAGCACGATTCAATAAAAATGGCTAACTTTGTGGCAGAAATTAATTTAAACTTAAATATCGATATGAATTTCAGCAAAATTATGGCATCATTGGTGGTTCTTTCAGCTACTGCTGCATGCAACAATTCCACTACCGACGACGAGGCTCCTATCATTGAGCGCCCGGAGGTGACGGTGGAAGATGGCAAACTTACTCCTGAGCTGCTCTTTGCGCTTGGTCGTGTCACCGACCCGAAGCTGTCGCCCGACGGCTCGCACATTCTTTATGGCGTAGGCTATGAAAGCATAGAGCAAAATAAGTCAAACCGCGAGCTTTGGGTGATGAATGTAGATGGCTCTGAGCCTACACGCATCACTCGCACAGCTTCGTCGGAGCAAAACGCCGTGTGGATTGATGGCGGCAAGAAAATTGCATTCCTATATCGCGAGGGCGATGCAATGCAAATTTTCACTATGAATGCCGACGGAACCGACCGCCGCTGCGTGTCGAAGGTTGAGAATGGCGTTGATGGCTTTGTGCTCTCGCCCGATGAGAAGAAGATTCTCTTCATCTCGCAAGTGAAAGCTTTCGACAAAGCCGGCGACATCTACAGCGACCTCCCGAAATCGTCGGGTCGCCTTATCGACGACCTCATGTATAAGCACTGGGACGAGTGGGTGGAGACTATCCCGCATCCTTTCATAGCCGATTTCGACGGCTCTCAGCTCACAGGCATCACCGACATAATGGAGGGTGAGCCGTATGAGGCTCCCATGAAGCCTTTCGGTGGCGTTGAGTCGCTCGCTTGGGCTCCCGATGGCAAGTCGGTAGTGTATGTGTCGCGCAAGAAGACCGGAATGGAGTATTCACTTTCAACCAATTCCGACCTCTATCAGTACGACATCGAGCAGAAAACCACCCGCAACCTCACCGAGGGCATGATGGGCTACGACACCAACCCCATTTTCTCCAAGAGTGGCAAGCAGCTTGCGTGGCTCTCGATGGAGCACGATGGATATGAGAGCGACAAGAACCGCATCTTCGTAATGGATATGGCTACCGGAGAAAAGACCGATATCACTGCCGACTGGGATTTCTCGGTTGACCAAATCGCCTGGAGCGCCGACGAGCAGAAAATATTCTTTGTGGCTCCATTCCAGGGCACTGTGCCGATGTTCTGCATCGACGTAGCTTCACACAAAGTCGATCAGATTGCCGATGGCGACTACGACTTCGCTGCTGTTGTTCCCACTCCCGATGGTAAAGTTGTGACCTTGCGCCACTCTCTCAGCGAGCCTAACGAAATATTCTGCGTCAATCCGGGCAAGGAAGTGGTGAAACTCACTAAGGTGAACGATGAACTGCTCTCGCAGCTCAAGCCAATCAAGGTGGAGAAAAAACTTGTGCCTACCACCGACGGCAAGATGATGACCACATGGGTGGTATTCCCGCCCGATTTCGACGCCACTAAGCGCTATCCGGCAATCCTCTATTGCCAGGGAGGTCCGCAAAGCCCAGTCAGCCAGTTCTGGAGCTATCGCTGGAATCTTCGCCTTATGGCTTCGCAAGGCTACATCATCATCGCACCTAACCGCCGCGGACTCCCCGGCTTCGGCACTGAGTGGAATGCCCAGATTTCGGGCGACTATGGAGGTCAGAATATGAAGGACTACCTCAGCGCCGTAGATTTCATGAAGAATGAGCCATATATCGACACCGAACACATTGGTGCCACCGGCGCAAGTTATGGCGGATTCTCGGTGTATTGGCTTGCCGGAAACCACAACCACCGCTTCGCTGCCCTGCTTGCTCACGCAGGTATCTTCAATGTAGATGCCCAGTATCTCGAAACCGAAGAGATGTGGTTTGCAAATTGGGACCTCGGCGGTGCATTCTGGGATAAGGAAAACGCCGTTGCACAGCGCAGCTATGCCAATTCGCCACACCGCTTCATCGACAAGTGGGATGCTCCTATCATGGTCACTGTGGGTGAGAAAGACTATCGCATTCTTGCATCGCAAGGAATGATGGCGTTCAATGCCGCACGCCTGCGCGGTGTCCCGGCTCGTATGCTCGTATTCCCCGATGAGAACCACTGGATTCTCAAGCCTCAGAATGCCGTGATGTGGCACCGTGAATTCTTCCGCTGGTTCGACCAGTGGCTCAAGCCCCAACCCGAGAAATAACAATGCGATATTCAGCAGCGTGCCGCGCATAGGGTGCGCTGCTGAATCATATAATAATAAATATTATTCCCCAAAAATAATGATATGATAATCAAAGAAAACACGCCGGTAGCCATTTGTTGCGACCATGCCGGCTACGAAACCAAGCTTGCAGTGATTGAGTATCTCAAGAGCCAAGGCATCGCTGTGCGCGATTTCGGCACTAATAGCACTGACAGCTGCGACTATCCCGACTTCGCGCATCCCTGCGCCCTTGCCGTGGAGAGCGGTGAGTGCTATCCCGGTATAGGCATCTGTGGCAGTGGTGAGGGTATCAATATGACGCTCAATAAGCACCAGGGCATTCGCTCTGCACTCTGCTGGATTCCCGAAATTGCACGCCTTGCGCGTATGCACAATGATGCCAACGTGCTCGCAATGCCCGGTCGCTTCATTAGCAATGAGGAGGCAATCGAGATAGTGAAGGCTTTCCTTGAAACCGACTTTGAGGGAGGTCGTCATTGCCGCCGCATCGCCAAGATTCCCGTGCAGTAAGAGCCTTCGGGAAATAAAAAAAGGATATGCCATGATAAGCATATCCTTTTTTTGTGCCCGAGATCGGACTCGAACCGATACGGATTTAACTCCACTGGTACCTGAAACCAGCGCGTCTGCCATTTCGCCACCCGGGCGGCACATTTCGTAGCCACAAAGCCGTCTTTGCGGTTTACGGGTGCAAAGGTAGGAAAAATTTTCATATCCTCCGCAAAAATCCCCGTTTTTTTGCAATTTTTCACAGCACAAATGCCACTTCCTTGAAGGCATAGCCACAGGTGCTGCCGTCGGGGCGTGCAAGAATAATGGTGCCATCGGGCTTCACATCTTCTATTCGAGCCTCAAATTGCTCCCAGCCGTCGGGATTAATGGTCACCGGAGCCAAGGCATCGTCACTACCGGCTTTCGGTGTGGCAAAGGTGTGATATTGCCCGTCGCAGCGATAGAGTGCCGCAAGATAGCGACGGTGCAAGTCGGCACGCTGCTCGGGGGTGTAGGAGGCAAAGTCGAGGTACTTCTCCACTCGCTCACACACTTGGTGCAGCAATTCGTCGAGGTCATATTCCTTCCCCGTAATCTGCGCGAGCGACACCGGGTTAGGAGCATTGCTCACGAAAGTCGTTTGGTTCACGTTGATGCCTATTCCTGTGATGGTGTTTTTTATGCGTGCGCCCTGCAGAGAGTGCTCAATCAACATTCCGCAAATCTTCTTGTCGCGGTAATACACATCGTTGGGCCATTTCACAGTCACGTCATCTACATATTGTTTCAGAAAATCTACCACGGCGAGCGAGGCAGCCTCCGACACTATAAACTGCTCGGCTGGACTCACTGCAATGTCCTTAGTAAGCAGCGAGAACGAGAGGTTCTTGTCGGGCTCCGATTCCCACGAGTTGCCGCGTTGTCCGCGTCCTGCCGTCTGTTTGTAGGTGTAGATTACGGTGCCCGAAGGCAGCATTTGCGCCATGCGCGAGAGGTAGGTGTTGGTCGATGCGGTTTCGTGCAGATGTATATATCGAGGCATAGTGTGGGTCAGATTTCGGGGAACGTCATTGTGAGAGTTCGCTTGCCGTCGGCAGCTTCCACTATATCCACGCGCACAGTGTCGTCGGGGAGAAGGTCGAGAATACGCTCAGGCCACTCGATGAGGCAAACAGCCCCCGACTCAAAGTAGTCTTCCACGCCTATATCCTCGGCTTCAGCCTCATTCTGCAGGCGGTAGCAGTCGAAGTGATAGATAAGTTCGGCAGTAGTGTCACTGCGATACTCATTGATGATAGAGAACGACGGCGAATTAGTCACATCGTCCTCCACGCCGAGCGCACGGCTCAGAGCGTTGATAAAAGTGGTCTTTCCTGCACCCATTTCGCCATAGAAGGCAAACACGGTGAAGTCGTCCATCGCCTCTACAAACTGCTTTGCAGCCTCCTGAAGTGCCTCAAGCGAAGCTATTTCAATTACTTTCTTTTTCATATCATTAATTATCAAATCATTCAATAAAACAATCCCCTCAAGGTTCTCTCACCTCTTCAGCCTCAAGGTTCTCTTACCTCTCACCTCTATTAGTCCTATTAGTCTAATTGGTCCTATTAGTCCTATTCCCCTCTCACCTCTTGCTCATTGTCACTACAGGCACCACCATTTCCTCGAGCGAAATGCCGCCGTGCTGGAAGGTGTTGTTGTAGTATTGCACATAGTAGTTGTAGTTGTTGGGGTAGGCGATAAAGTCGCGGTTAGTGGCAAAGATATATGCAGTAGAGATATTGGGCTGTGGCAGTCCGAACGCCTCAGGGCGCTTTATCTCATACACCTGCTTCGGGTTGTAGCTCAGGTTTCGCCCGAGCTTGTAACGCAAGTTGGTGTTGGTGCTCTTTTCACCCACCACTTTGATGGGCGAATCCACGCGCACTGTGCCGTGGTCGGTAGTGAGTACCACGCGGAATCCCTTTTCGGCAATTCGCTTGAAAATCTAGATAGTAGCCGAGTGGCGGAACCACGACTCAGTGAGGGAGCGGTAGGCAGCATCTGAGTATGCCAGCTCGCGAATCATCTTCGACTCCGTTCGGGCGTGCGAGAGCATATCCACAAAGTTTATCACAAGCACATTCAGGTCGTTAACCATAAGGTTGTTGAAGTTGTTAAGCAGCTTTTCGCCGGCTTGGGAGTCATTGAGCTTATTGTAGGAGAAACGGTAGTGCTTGCGGTAGCGGTCGAGAATGGTGCGTATGAGCGGCGACTCGTTGAGGTTCTTTCCCTCATCTTCGTCTTCATCGACCCATAAGTTGGGGAACATCTTGGCGATGTGTATTGGCATCAGTCCCGAGAAAATCGCATTGCGTGCATATTGCGTAGCCGTGGGCAAGATGCTGCAATACAGGTCGTCGTCGTCGATGGTGAAGTATTCGCTCAGCAGTGGCTTCACCATGCGCCACTGGTCGAGGCGGAAGTTGTCGATTACTATAAAGAACACCTTCTCGCCGGCGTCGAGCAGCGGAAACACCTTCTTCTTGAATATCTCGTGGCTCATGAGCGGGTGAACGTCGGTAGTCACCCATTTCTCATAGTTTTTCTTCACAAACTTGGCAAATTCGCTGTTAGCCTCTATCTTCTGCATTCGCAGCATCTCGTCCATGTTGGTGTCGGTGCTGGCGAGCGTCAGCTCCCAGTGCACGAGCATTCGATACACCTCGCACCACTCCTCAAATGAAGATGCACTGTTGATGAGCATGCTGATATTTCGGAACTCCTGCTGATAGTCGAGCGAGGCTTTCTGCGACACGAGCGTGCCCGAATGAAGGTTTTTCTTTATCGACAGCAATATCTGGTTGGGATTTACCGGCTTAATCAGGTAGTCGGCAATCTTATTGCCGATAGCCTGGTTCATAATGTTCTCCTCCTCGCTCTTGGTTATCATAATCACCGGCACTTCGGGATTTGATATTTTTATTCGCGAGAGAGTTTCCAAGCCGCTGATACCCGGCATGTTCTCGTCGAGAATGAT
>CALZFJ010000149.1 GCA_945645715.1 uncultured Prevotellaceae bacterium
AAGAATCAGCGGCAAATATTTTCTTTTTCGCTAAGAAAAATGCGTATTTACGCAAAAATCTTTTGTAAAACGGCTGTTTTTGGCAATAATTGCTGCGGGAGATACATCTTGTCGCTACCATAATCGCGTATCTACGACACGCTGACCGTGGGGGATTCGCTACCCCGGGTTGGCAACATCTTCGACGTTACCAACCCGGGGCTAACCACAATCGCGTACCTCCGGCACGCTGCTCGTTCCACTCGCCCCACCGTCCGAAACAAACCACTGCACGGCATCGAACATTGATTCAAATCACGGCATCGGCATTTACCAGAGGGGCAACGAACAAATCACCACATTGCAATGGGCGATGTGGTGATACGGTTGTTGATATTTTGCTGTTCTTTTGCTTTATTCCACAGTGAGAGCCAAGCGCATACCGTAGTAGCTGATGCGGTTAGTCACAGAGAGGTTGTAACGGTACGCTACGCGGCAGATAGCAGCGCTGCCGTACCAGCTACCACCACGCAACACACGGTCAGACCCACTCGAAGGTCCGGTAGGATCTGTCTGCGCCCCACTGCTGTAACTGCCATACCAGTCATTACACCACTCCCATACATTGCCACTCATGTCGTACAACCCAAGTGCATTTGCTACCTTACCGGCAACTTCGTGTGTGCTTGATGAGCTGTTGCTGTAATACCACGCCACATCATCTATTGTGTTGCTGCCACTGTATTGTGTCTGCAAAGTAGCCTTATGACCGCCACGGGCGGCATATTCCCACTCTGCCTCAGTAGGAAGGCGGAATGTCAGTCCCGTCAATTGATTCAACTTGGTGATAAACTCTTGGCAATCGTTCCATGAGATGTAGTAAGCAGGATAATTGTCGCCAAGACCATAAGTTGAGGACCACGCACTGCCACCGGAAATCGGTTTCTGCCCCATCACAGCATACCACAGAGCCTGTGTCACTTCGGTTTCTCCAATATAAAAATCCTTTGACAGTGTAACCTGATGAGCAGGAGATTCATTAGCAGAAGCCCCCGTCTGCTCCTCTGTTGCTCCCATTATAAATGTTCCTGCCTCTATATAAATCATATTAAATGATATGCCGTTAACTACAACTATTTTATTCTGATACCCTTTTTCCCAACCTGTAAAGCTATCCTCTGTGGGCAAAGTGAATTTTCCTGTTCTTCCTTGTGCAAATTCTCTGTCATTAATCGTGCGACTAAAGCTATAATCCCCATTAAACACAACAAGAGTGCTGCTCTCAGTGCTTAAAAAACCATAGATATATGGGGAGTATCCATCAGACGAAATCTTTGTTCTCACCCAATCTGTTGATTGTGTGAGCGCTTTTGAACTATAGTCATCATATCTATTAAATCCATATACTCTAAATTCTGTTCCCGGTGTGCCTTTGAAACGGAATCTCGCTGTCTGTGGCATAAGCAATGCAGTTATGGCTATCGCTCCATCTTTATAGAAATATGATGCATTATAGTCCGCATATACTGCAGTTGAACAATTGAATGACACTTCATTGCCATTTGCCGACTCTATGGCATCGAAATAATATGCCTGACATTGCGTAGCGACTCCTTCGATGAGTGTGCCATTGTAGGTCACAATCCAAGCATCAGTTGCTTTAATATATGTAGCTTTGCCCTCAACAAATCCTCCTTCAGTGTTGAAATTCAGATAAATCACATCACCGTCGCTCCAGCCATCTGCATCGGCACGGCTGTCATCAAATCCACGCACACCGCCAATCAGCTTCATTGTGGCTGTGTGAGGTGCATCATCTGCAATATCACTAATCACATCGCTATTGCTGCATGAGGCAGCAAGCACAAGCAGCAGCATTGCTGCGATGCCAAATATATATCCTGTAGTTTTCATCATTCCATACAATTTGTTTCGTTAATCCCAATCTTCTTCATCACCAAAGCCCCCAAGCTCTATGCTTGTGATGGCTTGCGTCACTTTAACCGTGCGCGTTTCGGTATCTTCGCCCGACGGAACACCGGTGAGCCTTATCTCCACATTCCCACTGCGGGCTATCTCGGAGGTAAGTTCCGGCACTGAAACAGTAAAGGTGTTTGCTCCCGGCTGGCGATTCACCGTAATCCACGAATCACTTGAGGTTACTTTAAATTCACCATCGGCAATAACAGAAACCACCTGTGATTCACCTCCTTTGCTGCTGATGGCAATAAGCTCGGTATCAACGCTAAGGGTGCGTCCGGGCTGACTGAATGTGAAGCGCGTTGCAGGTTTGCCAGTAGCATTAAACAAGAGCGTTCCTTCGCGCCTGTTTATCGACGGATTAAACGAGACAGCCACATTCACTGTTCCGTTGGAGAAGCCTTCAAGGCGTGACGGAGTGAGCCAAGCGGCTTCGCTTGCTACAGTCCAATTCACATTCGAGGTAACATTCACCGTAACGGTGCAGGCATTTGCCGACTTGATTACGTCGGTGCAATCGACCGTAAACGTTTTGCCCTCCTGATTGATTGTGACGGTGTGATTGCCACTCGCGGCTGAAGAAACCGTTACAGTGCCGGTACGCGTTGCATCGTCGTTGTTCTCTGCAATGGAGATTTCAAGTGTTCCATCGCCGACGTGATCGGTTGGTGATACCTGGATCCAACTGCTCGAATTGGTAGTGACTGACCATATATCCGTAGCCTTGATATCAATAAGTATTGACTGCGCATAGCTCGACACATTGAGCGTGTTAGGGATTTCGGGCAAGTGCATAGCGGCTTGCTGCACATCGACCGACAAAAAGCTGTTTTTGCCGTTCATGATTGCAAAGAGCACTTTCCCATAGCGCGGCGAGGTGTCTGTGTTCTCGGCAGCACTGAATTGCACTGCGCTTGTTCCAATGGCGCCCGACGATGGCGACACGGTAATCCACTCAGGCTTGTCGAGGACTTGCCAGGCTACATTTGAGGTAATGTTCGCCGTGTGCGACCCGGCTTGTGCCCCGAAGGAAAGCGAGGTGACATCGATGCCCATCTCTATGGCACTCTGCTTCACGGGGATTTCGAGCTTGGTGGCTGTGCCGATTTTTATGTAGATGAAGCCGCTGCGCTCGTTCGCCGACATGTTGGGCAGTGCGGTGATTGTCACCGATTTCACTGAATTGCCGCCTCCTGTGGGCGACACCGTGAGCCACGAGGCATCGCTTGTGGTGGCAGTCCACGATGCATCGGCACTGAATGAGTAGGTCTTGACCTCACCGTTCACATCAAAGGTGAGCTGCTCGGTGCTGCCCGTCACTCCTGCTTCGCCCTGCACCACCTGGATGGTGGCAAGGGTAGTGTCGGTGCCGGTGCGCTTCAGGTGGATGGTGGTACTGCGCGATGCGCCGAGGTTTTCAGCTATTGTCACATTCAGCGTGCTTCCGCTGCGCTCAAGGGTGAGCCATGTGTCGCTGCAAGAGGCAGTCCACTCCACATTTGATGTGACGGCAATGCTCTGCACCGATGATGCAGCTTTTGCCGAAATGCTTGTGGCCGACGGAGTGAGCACTATGGCTGCCTGCTGCTGATTCACGGCTATTTGCCTGTCGATGCCCATCTCGGCTGCGGAGAGGCTAAGCACTCCCACACGCGCCTCGTCAACCGACGTGTTTTCCTGTGCCGTGAGTGCCACATCCACATTCTGGTTGCCCTGCTTGGGTGCCACTGTGAGCCACGAAGGCTCGCCATCGATGTTCCATGCAAGGTTTTGCGCCTTTACCGGCAGCGTGGCGGTGAGATTGTCGTTGGCACCGAAATTCACCGAGGTCGTATTCACTGTGAGCGACTTTGGCGTGATGCCAAGCACTACGTCGCCCGACAGCTCCTTGTCGGAACAGCCGGCAAGTGCCATTGCCGCCCCTATTATGCTGATTGCTGTTTTCTTGTTCATCATGTTGTCCTCCCGATTTTTGGTTAGAAATTCACATAGGCTCCGATGCGGAGGTTTCCGCCGGTAGCCCAACCTTTCACTTTGCCTGAAATCGCCTCAAGCTGCTTGAATGTGTCCTTCTTGCTCACTGCAAAGCAGCCCTCGCCTGTGGCACTCACGCCGAAATGCTCGGCAACGGCATACTCGAAGCGCAGCCCTACGGTGGCGCACAGCGCATTGGTGGCGATGAGATTGTCCTTCACCGACACTGCCATTGCACCCACCTGTGGCGTGAGGCGCATGCGGGTGCCTATGATGATGCCATAGCCCACGCGGCCTCCGAAGCACATTGGCTTCACCTCTTCGAGAGCCGGCTCGTTGCCGCTGGTGTAGTTCAGATAGACTTCTTCTTTAGCCATACCCATAGTCACGGTGGCTTCCACGTTGATGTTGCGGAAGTAGCCACCCACGGCAGCTCCCACGCCCATCATAGTGCCGGCTTGTGCACCCACTTGGGCATACACGGCATTGGGCTGCTGATACTGGCGGTCGAGCCTGATGTTCATAGTGGGATTGGAGCTGTCGAGGTGCACGCGCTTCTCGTAGGTGCGATGTTTTGGTGCAGAGAGACAGATGAGATAGTCGCCCGACACCATCTCCTGCGAGAACGGCGTGTTGCCAACACTCTTGCCGTCAATGCTCAGAGCTGCACCGTCGGGAGTGGAATTGATGGTGATTTTCGCATAGTTCACAAGGGTGAGGTTGAGGTCGGTTGTGAGGTTTTCGGCAATATCCACCTCTGCCGTCTCGCTGCGGTAGTTGGGCTTGGTGAGCGTCACGGTGTGGTGGCCGATGTTGAGGTCGATGTTCTGCGGCGTTTCGCCCGACTTTATTCCGTCGATTATCACAGCAGCCCCAAGCGGATTCGACGACACAGCCAGCGTTCCTGTGATAGGTGTGGGGCTGTCGAGCTGTATTGTCCTGTTGGAGTTCTTCTCCACGCGGATATATTGTGCACTATTCTTCATGTTGGCTTGGCGGCACTCCACATAGTAGGTGCCGGCTTTCAGCTTGCCGCTCCATGTGCGGTTGCCTTTCTTGGCATTGTCAATGTAGATGTCGGCATTGGCAGCCACTTTCAGGGTTATGGTGGAGAAATTGGGCTTCAGGGTCACACCCTGCTCGTAGGAGCCTCGCTGGCGTGCCTGCACCGTGAAAGAGCCTTCAGCCGACTCATACTCGTCGGAGATAATCGTGTAGCTGTAACGGCCGGGATGAAGATGACGCTGTGCCGCTCCCGTCCTGGCATTTGCGATGCCGAATAGTTCATCGGAGTCGGCATCGTCGCGCTTCACAAGCAGCACGGCATTGGCAGCCGCCGGAGTTACGGTGAAGCGCACAAGAGTGGAGTCGCCCGAGGCATTTGCCGCTTTCTGCTTGGCGCGGAGATTGATATTCTCGTTGAGTATTGAGCTGCGGTCGTTGAGAAGAATCCTTCCCTCCACATTGTTACAGCCCGATGCGATGACACGGTAGGTGTAGCTGCCGAGCTCGAGGCTCTTTGCCACCTCGCCCGTCGAGGCGTCGGCAATGCCGAAAAGCTCCTCCACAGCCCCTTCCTTGGCACTTTTCACAAGCACCACAGCCTTTGTCTTTGCCGGCTTGACGGCGAACTTCACCATCTGCTTGTAGGTGGGACGCTGGGCTGCCGAGAGCTGCATCACGTAGTTCTTTCCGGGCTGGATTGTGGTGCGGAGGTCGTAGCGCTGAA
>CALZFJ010000150.1 GCA_945645715.1 uncultured Prevotellaceae bacterium
CATTGGTGAGCAGCGTGTTGAGCACCTCGCCCTCCACATAGAGCAGATCGTTCTGCATCTTGCTTAGGAGCGTTACGGCAGCCACCACAGGCATATTTTCAAAGAGATTTTCTTCCCACGATTTGGCATCGATGTTACCGGCAGCTTTTTTCACCTTTGTGGAAAGCACGCGGCGAATGTTGCTGATTTGCGCAGTGTCGGTGATGTGTGAGCAAGAGAAGTCGCTGTAGGCATCGATGCGCTTCTTCAGTTCCGGACCTTTGCCACTACCCGGAGCAAGCATCACCACGGCAGCCGATTCAAGGTCGTCGAGGTTCTTTATATTATCTACGTTGGCATCGTCGCCGTCGGCGGCACGCACAATCTGCAGTTTCAGAGAGTCGATGAAGTTGTATAGTGAGAGCGTCTGGCGGCGCACCTCCTGAGCCTTTTCAAGCCACACCCCACCTTTTTCGGGGTTTTTCTCGTTGAAGGCTTTCAGTTTTTCAAACAGCTGCACATTGCGCTCAGCCACAGTGCGGTTAGAGCGCTTCAAGCCATCTTCCACTTGGCTGAACCCGTTGAGCACGTCGCTCGACACATTCAGCGCAAGCATAGCCGTGAGGACGATATACATAAGGTTTATCATCTTCTGGCGCGGCGACATGCGGCCTACTGTCTGATTATGAGCATTAGCCATTTATTTCGTTGTTGATTATGGGTTGTTGCAAATTAGTCCTTTTTATCCTCGCTGAAGGCATCACCCGGCATCATGGGGCGATACATATTCACGGTCATAGCCTTCACCATGCGCTCATACACGCTGTTAAGCTGCTTCATGTTGTGTGCGAGCTTTTCGGTCTCGTCGCAATAGCTGGTGCTTTCGCGAGCCGATTTCTCGTACATGTCGCGAATGTCTTTCAGTCCGCGGTTCACGCGGTCGATGCTGTCGAGCTGCGATGAAATGCTCTTGAGCTGAATCTCATAGATGGCATTCAAGCCGCTGATGTTGCGGTTGAGGCTATCCATTTGCTCCACATAGCCGGTAGAGCTGCGGGTGATGTTCTCGCTGTTGTCGGTTATGGCGCGGTAGCTACCAAGCAGCACGTCGGAAACCTGATTGAGAGCCTCGGTAGTGGCACGCAGGCGTTCCATCTGCTCAGAGATTGCCGACATCTGGCTGAGATACTGCTGTGTGGCATCGGTCAGCTCAGCCATGCGTGAGAGCTGGTCGCTTGCCGCAGCCATCTTGGCAATGCTCTCGCTGAGGCTGCGCGAATCTTCCTCGGTGAGGTTGATGCCATCGGGAATGCCCACAGCCTGACGGGCTTGCTTATCAGTCACTACGATGCCGTCGCCTTTAGGCGCATCGCCGGTTCCGCCACCTATGATTATGCCGCCGCCACCGTTGAAGTCGGGGCGGTCTTCAGGGTCGTTGGTAGCAAGTACAGGGAAAACCTCCTCCCACTTGTATTCCTTAGCCGGACGGTCGAAGGCAGTGAGGATAAACATAAGCACCTCAGTTCCCATACCCACGCAGAGCAGGGTGTTGCCACCAGGCAGGTGAAGAATCTTGAAGAGTGCACCCCAGATTACGACTGCGGCACCTATACTGTAAGCGAAATTGAAGAAACGCTGTCCTTTTTCGCCCGAAAGGAATTTCTCTACTACGTTTTTATATCTTTTAATCTTGCCCATCTCGATTTGTGCAATTTGTTTTTTATATGTTTTGTTTTTTCAATTCTTGGCTTTGTCGGTTGCCTTCAGCTCAAGGCATTATTTTCTTTTCTTTGATTTTGAGAAGCCCACCGACGAGCGCACGCAGCGGAAGCCGATGTAGGAGCGTTGTTCGTTCTGATACTCCCACATGCGCAGGTCGCTTCGCACGTTGTGTGCGGCATCTTTCCATGAGCCACCGCGCACAATCTTGCGGGTCATCTTGTAGGGGTCTTCCTTAGCGGCGTTGTAGCGATACTCGGGGTTGAGGTCGCTCGTCATCTTGTCGATGCTCTCGGTGAACGATGTAGAAGTCCACTCGCTCACGTTTCCTGCCATATCATAAAGCCCGAAGTCGTTTGGCGAGTAGTTGCCGGCACGCGAAGTGATTATGTTGCCGTCTTTCACGTAGTTGCCCTCCATAGGCTTGAGGTTGGCATAGAAGCAGCCTTCCTTCTCCTCCATAGGCAGCTCGCCGCTCCAGGGATATTTGTTTTCATCTTTTCCGGCGCGTGCAGCATATTCCCACTCAGCCTCGGTGGGGAGGCGGTAAGGCTCTACATACACGCCCTGCTTGCCAAGCGAGCGACGCAGATACTCGGTGCGCCAAGCGCAGAAAGCGTTAGCCTGCTCCCAGCTCACTCCCACCACCGGGTAGTCGTTGTAACCGGCGTGAGAGAAGTACATGCGCACGTATTTCTCATTATAGGCATTTTCAAAGTCGTTCACCCAGCAGGTTGTGTCGGGATAGACGTTGACGATCGAGGTGGTGAGGAAGTCGTAGTCGCCGGTGAGAGCGCGAGTAACGGTCTCGCGGCGAATGCGGCCTTCATCATCAATGTAGGCAGTATCTTTCGATATTGTAGGGAGTTCGGTTTTCACCTCGTGGTCGGTGTTATAGTCGCGACGGGTGGCATCGAGGCGGTTCTTGCGCTTCACAGCCTCGGTCATGTTATATACCTCATAGCGATAAATCATCTGCTCGGGGTCAAGCTCACGCACACCGGTGATAGGGTTGGTGCGATACACGCTCTCAATGGCGCGTGCCTCGTCCTCGCTCGGGTTTTTCCAAGGAATAGCCTTGTTCCAGTTGAGGCGCGGTGTGATAGGATTGCCCTCCTTGTCTTCCTCAATCTTGAAAGCTTCGTTGCCGCCGTATGCAGGGTCGGCAAGGCGCTCGCGAATGATAGAGTCGCGCACCCAGTAGAGGAACTGCTTATACTTGGAGTTGGTGATTTCAGTTTCGTCCATCCAGAAGGCATCAACCGAGATGCCGCGAGCCGATGCTTCGATACCCCACACCGAGTCGTTTTCGGCAGGACCCACTTTCATTGAGCCGCGGTCGATAAGCACCATACCGTAGGGCGTAGGCTCTTGCCACGCCACACCGCCTACACCGGTGACTTCGCCGCCACCGCTGCTCATGCTACTTTTTGGCGACATACACGACATCACCGCAAGTGCAAGGGAAATATAAATAATCGTTTTTTTCATATATCTACATTATACGAATACTCTTATGCTTGTTTTTATTCTTTTCGCCCATATTGAGCTTTATGTTGTAGCGCAAAAACACTTCGTGGCTGCCACTGCTGCCGCCCGATACCTTTGAAGTGGGGTAGTCGTAGGCATAGCCAAGGAAGAAATTCTTCAGCTCGGCACCAATCATGAGCGACACTGCATCGTTCCAGCGATAGGCTACACCTCCCGAGAGGAACTTGTTGTAGCGTAAGCGTGCCGTGGCTTCGCCCACAAACGAGGTGCCGTCGGTCTTGAGCAACATAGATGGCTGCACTTCAAATAACGTATTTTTTATGGGAATATTGCCACCCGCCATAAAATAATAGCTTCGTGCAGTGTTGAATTCATATTGTTTCTCTTCCTCATTCTTGTCCTTCATTGTGATGGTGGGAGCTGTGAGGTGTGTGGCTGAGAGTGAAGCCCAGAAGAGCTTGTGTGTATAGACGATACCTGCGCCGAAGTCGATGGCTGTGCCGTTGATGTCGGTGCGGGGAATACCGTCGTCGGTTCCCTCGTGGTAGTCGTCGTCATCGGGGATATATGCTTCAGTTCCTTTGAAAGACTGGCTCATCAGTCCGAATTGCAAGCCAATGCTCAATTCTCCTTTCAGCACTTTGAGCTTGAAAGCTCCTTGCAAGGCTGCATTGAGGGTGCTGTAGAGTCCGGCACTTTCCTGCATTACCACAACTCCGGCACCTATGCGCTTGCCAAACACCTTGAATGGGCTGTCGGCAAGTCCAAAAAACTCCTTCGGAGCCTTTGGTATTCCCACCCATTGCAGGCGGCTGGCAGCGGTGATGCGAATGTAGTCGCTGTTTCCCACTGCACCGGGGCTGTAGTAAGTGGGCATAGCCCAATATTGTGTGAGCTGGGCATCGGTCTGAGCGTTTGCAGCCATTGTCGCAAGCAAAGCGCACAGCACTATTGCCATGCTGCGTGCCGTGATTGCCACTTTGGTGATATTTTGGAAGAATACGCTCATTCTCTATTGTCAGTCAGTTATTTGTCGCTATTTCATTTTCAGTCGGTCACTCGAAGTAGAATGTTACCACCACCATATTCGATGTCACTTTGCCGAGCGAATTGGTGTATTTCAGTTTCTCGGGATCGTCGCTCAAGTCGGGACGGTTGCGTTTCAGCAAGTCCTTCAGACCGAAGCAGAATTTCACCTCGGGGCAGAACTTGAAGAAGGGCATATAGAAATCGCAGCCGAAGCCTAATGAAAGCATAAAGTCGCCATTATTGAGCAAAATCTGCTCGCTGCGCTTCTTCGACACGTCGAACACGCCCATCACACCGCCAAGCAGATAGGGGCGAAGGTTGCGGTGACGCTGGGCCGAATATTTCAGCTCCACCGGCAGCACCACATAGTTGCTCTTCACATTTTGGGTTTCAACCACATCGTTAGCTGCATCGCGGAAGTGAATGTTCTTGTTGCCGAAGTACATGCCGGGCGAGAAGCGCAGGTTGAAGTAGGTGGAGAGGCGCAGATCGGCAAGCACATTCACACAGAAGCCCGGAGAGTGAGCCGGCACCTCGGCAAACCATGCTTCCCCGTTCTCGGTGATGAAGCCGTTGTTTTGCAATTTCAGATCCTGGAAGTGAAATCCCACTGAGAATCCGAAATGAAGCCGCTTCAAGTCGGCATAAGGGCGGTTCAGAATTTTGTCGTTATCCTGAGCCGCAGCCACGAGGCAGAGTACAGCGCACACTGCCGCGAGTAGATGTCTTCTATGTTTCAACAATATCATTATCTCTAATAACGCACTATCTTGGCGTTTTATTGCATTTTCCCGTAAATTCTTTGTGCCGGTAGCCGACGAAAGTGGCGTCAGCCTGATTTTACGGGGAATGTGCACGAAAAAGGGCAGCCTGCCACATGGTATGCTGCCCCTTCTGTATCACTGTAAATATGCCTATCGGCATTTTGGGTGCTTGTCTTTTATATGTGCTCTACGTCGGTTGATCGTATCCATGCGCGGTGCTGGTCGTCGGCTTTAACATCGAGCCACATAATCACTTCGCCATCGACAGCTCCTTGAACAGAATCCACGATTTCCACTTTCGTGCCCTCGCTGAGCATGAAAGCCTCCTCGCTCTTGTCCTTAGGGACACGCGGAGAGGTGCTGAGCGTTGCCGAAGGAATGGTGACTATTGCATAGCTCTTGTTTACGGCGATTGAGTGGGTGTAGAATGCGCAGATATTGCTCACAATCGACACCAGAAGAAGCACACCGCCACCGAAGAAACCTATTTTGCGAAGGATTACGGCTTCGGCAAAGATATACACGAGCACAGCCACAAGCAGCAGAATGAAAGATGCAATGCCAAGTTGAGCCCATGTGTCGCTTGCAATGCTGCGCACGAAGCCGCCTATGGTGTCGCTCACAAAAGATGAGCCGCGGTCGATTTTCAGTTGCAATTTG
>CALZFJ010000151.1 GCA_945645715.1 uncultured Prevotellaceae bacterium
ACAATGCCATCACTGCAACAATGACCAACGGCACCCTCACCCGCAGCGGCGACAACTGGGTAGCTCGCCCCGCAAAGGTAGGTGCTGAGGCAGTGGTTACAGTCACAGCAACCATCGACGGCTCTTCGCAGAAGGTGGCTTCAACCACATTCCGCGTGCGCAAGTTGCCCGATCCTATGCCTTATATCGCCTATAACGATGCAAAGGGCAATCCTGAGCGTTACAAGGGCGGACGTCCGTTCTCGAAGACGTTGCTCCTTCAGGCTGAGGGCATCTCGGCTGCTATCGACGATGATATGCTCAATGTGGCATACAAGGTGCTGAGCTTTGAGACCGTATTCTTCGACTCAATGGGCAATGCAATCCCCGAGGTTTCGCAGGGCGACAAGTTCTCAGAGCGTCAGCGCAGCAGTTTCCGCCGCCTGTCGCGTGGCAAGCGATTCTACATTTCGCGTGTACGTGCGGTGGGACCCGACGGCATAGAGCGAACACTTGCCCCGATGGAAGTAATCGTGAACTGATGGCTCAAAGAGGCAAAACAGAAAGATAATTATTGAAAACTGATATATAATCGCGTTATGAAGATTATTAGATACATAGCAGTGGCACTCCTGACAGCTTCGTTTGCTGTGGCAGCTGTTGCACAAGAGAAATCCACTTCGAGCACCGTGCGCAAGCGCAAGACGAGCGACCGAAACAAGGAAAATAGCGTTCAGGTGTCGCCCCGAATGCAGTCGTTCTATGAGGAACAGCAGGCAAGCGATGCCGATGTGCAGTGGATGAAGGTAATCTACCGTCAGCTCGACCTCAAGAAGGAGCAGAATATGGCTCTCTACTACCCCGAAGAGCCGAATCAGGACGGCATGAACCTCTTCTGCATCATCATGAAACTCATTGCCGACGACCAGCTCACAGTGTATGAATATCTCGACGGGCGAGAGATTTTCACCGACCAGTATAAGGTGAAAGTTCGTGAAATGCTCGACCGTTTCCACATTCTCTACACCGAGGCTAAGGGTAGCACCGAGAAGCACCCGAAATTTAAGATTGAAGATGCCGACATACCTTCTAACGAGGTATTGAGCTACTATATCATCGAGAAGTGGGAGTTTGACCGCGTCTCCACCAAGATGCAGCACCATGTGCAAGCAATCTGCCCGGTGCTTCACCGCACCGACGAGTTTGGCGGCGAAGCAGTGCGCTACCCCATGTTCTGGGTGAAGCTCGATGAGACAATTCGTCCGTATCTTGCAAAGCAATACGTCTTTACCGACAACGACAACAACCTTGCACGCTACAACTACGACGATTTCTTCAAGATGAATCTCTACAAAGGTGAAATCTACAAGACCAAGAACCTGCGCAACCTCTCGCTGATGCAGATGTATCCCGACCCCGATGATTTCAAGCGTGCTCAGGACAGCATCGAGCATCGACTCACAGCCTTCGACAAGAACTTGTGGGTCCCCACACGCGAAGAACTTCAAGCCCGCGCCGACTCGCTCGAAGCCCTCGAAGAAGCTCGCCTTGCCAACGACACCACACTGACTATCAGCCAGCGTGATGAGAAGAAATCGACCACAAAACGCTCTACTCGCAGCTCAAAGCGCAGCAGCAAGAAGAGCAGCGACAAAAAGGAGAAGGCAACCAAGCCCAAGGAATCGAAAGTGAAGGAGACAAAGATAAAGACCAGCAGCAGCGCCACCCGCAGCGTACGTCGCCGCCGCTAATCCCCACCACACAACACAAAAAGCCCTACCTTGTTTCAACCTCGGTAGGGCTTTTTTGCACCCATGTTTGAGTTAATGCCCATTATTGAAATATTTACCCCTGCCACAAAAAGTTGTAGCAGGGGTTGTTTCCTATTAGTAAGCTTATTTCGGATGCTTACGCTTGTAATGATATGTTTCTAACGACTTAAAACCGTATGCAAATATAATCGATTTGGCGAATTTAACAAGTTTGTTTTAAACAAGGTTGTTAAAAATGTGACCGGAGTGTATTTTTTGGGAAAAATCCGAGTGAGACGTAGGACGAGTTGTGGCAGGATTCGGGGATGGTAGAGGGATATTAGGAGTGAAGAGTCCAAACAGAAACGCAACGGTTAGGATTCGGGGGTGGCAGGGGAAGATTCGGAGTGAAGAAGCCAAATAGAAACGCAACGATTAGGATTCGGGGTGGAAGGGGTGGAATTGGGTGGGAAAATGCTTGGAAAAGTCGGGAAGGTTGAGTATATTTGCAGATAGCAATTTTCAACCATTTTAACTAACGATTTAATGATACGCTTAATAATCTTTCTTGCAGCCATAATAACCGCTATTAATGCTAACGCTGAGATAGTAGATGTGAAGCAAGATGAAACCACTGCTAAATATGCTCTCGTAGATGAAAAGGGTACGCTGGTAACCGACTATATATATTCCCACGTAGGAAACAGGAATGAGTCGAATCTTCTACTTGTGTGCAGAGACAATCTCTATGGCTACATCGATATCACCACCGGAAAAGAGGTGATAACGCCTAAGTATGCGAAAGCCGGAAATTTCAATAACGGTTTGGCTTATGTGAAATTCGACTCGAAATATGGCTATATTGATACAGAGGGCAATATGGTGATTTCTCCTATCTACGACTCAGCCGACGACTTTGAGAATGGAATAGCTCTAGTGGAAATCAACGATTTGTGTGGAGCCATCAATACTGAAGGGAAAATTGTTGTGCCACTGAAATATGAAGATATTGACTACATAGAGAACTCACACATTCTCTATATAGAAAACGCTAATGAAGAATGTGGTGCCATAGATTATTCAGGACGCACTGTAATACCCATGAAATATGGCGACTTAGGAGAAGAAGTAATAAACGGCTGCTTGACAGTAGAGAACACAAACGGAGATTTCACGTCGGGCGTAATAAACCTGCAAGGGAAAGAGATTCTACCCTGCAAATATTATGACACACGCACTGAGCCGAACTGCATTCTTGCAAAAGATGGAAAATCACGAAAGTGGGGAGTATTTAATTACAACGGAAAGCAGATCACTCCATTCTGCATCGAATTAGGCGGCATGATTCATGAAAATGAAAATATTATTATTGGAGATAATAACGGAAAATGGGGAGCCTACAGCATCTCCGGAAAATTAATCATTAATCCACAATATACTCATCTCGGAAAATTCAACAATGGATATGCCATAGCCCTAAAAGGCGATACCTGTGGACTTATCGACACTAACAACAACGCTGTGATGCCATTTGATTTTGATGCGATACAATATATTGGCAACGGCATGTATTTTGCCAAGAAACATAAAGCAAAAGGTGCTATCTACAATGACAACGGTGAACAACTGACTGAAGCCATCTACGACAAGGCTTTCACATTCAGTAATGGCTATGCCAAGGTACAGGCCGGTAATAAATATTCAATCATCGACACAAAAGGAAAACAAGCAGATAAATGGGTATTCTCTAAGTATTTCGGCATTCAATCAATGATAATGAAATCAGGCGGTTCTCCCGACTCGGAGCCTTTCTCATCATTTGCCAAAGCAAGGGTTGAGAGAGGCATCAACTCGTGGCAGCAACGTGGAGAATATGAGAAATCGGAGATGTGGAAAGCTCGAGTGAGCGGCCCGAAACGCCAAGCCAAGATCGACGAACTCATAGAGATCGCAAAGCAAGAATATCTGAGCAAATATATGCCCAATAACGAGCCTACATTCAGCATCGGGAAGTATGACCCCGACAATGAGTGCTTCAAAATCACTTCGAGCGCAGGTGAAATGCTATTATCGGTGCCCATTGATGAGGCACAGCGATTCAAAGAAAACTGGATACGCGTGGAAAAAATCCCACGATATGGCATCGTGAACGACCGAGTGGGCATTGAGCAGTGTGATTTTCGCATAAAAGGCAAGACCTACACCTACGACTACACCACTTCACTTAGCTATAAGCCGTACAACGACATTGCCTACAACTTTGAGCCGGTTGAAATTAAGAGCAATAAACAAGAGACCAAAAAGGCTGCGCCAAAGCCTTCGGCAACTCCCGCAGAATCTGACGTTGACAGCAACATTCCCCTCAACGATATCAACAACACCTCGACTATTGCTCTCATAATAGGAAACGAGAACTACCGTCGCGAAATGGCTGTGCCATTTGCCGCAAGCGATGCAACAGCTTTCAACCAATACTGTACGCGCACACTCGGCATACCGGCTTCTAACGTTCACATGGTGAAGGATGCTACGCTCAACGACATTCGTGCCGAATTCAGCTGGCTGAAGCGGGTAGCCCGTGCATTCAAGGGCGAAGCAAGCATTATTCTTTACTATGCAGGACATGGCATTCCCGATGAAGCCACACGAGTGTCATATTTGCTCCCTGTAGATGGATATGCCTCCGACGTGGCATCCACCGGCTTCCCGCTCGACAAGATATATGAAGAGCTGGGCGACATAGATACCCGTAAAACGGTCGTAATCCTTGATGCCTGCTTCAGTGGGGCGGAACGAGGTGGCAAAATGCTGTCGAGCGCTCGCGGAACTGCAATAAAGCCCCGCATGGCAGAGCCTGATGATAACACTGTAGTAATCTCGGCAACGCAAGGCGATGAAACTGCCTATGCCTACGGAGAGAAAGGGCATGGAATGTTCACCTACTTCCTCCTGAAAAAGCTGAAAGAGAGCAAGGGGAATGCCTCTCTCGGTGAACTTTTCGACTATGTCAACGACAATGTGGTGAAATGCTCGTTGCTCATCAACAACAAGCAGCAAACGCCAACTGTGATATCTGGCGAAGACATTTCTGGCTCTTGGAAATCAATTATACTAACAAAGTAAAACAACACAAATAATTATGACAAGAAAAAATTTTATCACAATCTGCTTAGTGGCTCTGTTTTCAGTGATAGCATCGGCAGGCGACAACAATTCTAATACGCCGCTGAGATTCTCGAAGGACGGAAAATTCAAGATTGTGCAATTCACTGATGTACACTGGATTGCCGGCAATCCGGCAAGCGACATTGCCGGTGAGCGCATGAATGAGGTGCTCGATGCCGAAAATCCCGACCTCGTAATCTACACCGGCGACCTTGTCTTCGGTGCTCCGGCAAAAGAGGGATACATGAAGGCTCTCGAACCAGTGCTGAAGCGCAAATTGCCCTTCGCTGTCACATTCGGCAACCACGACGATGAGTCGGGAATGAGCCGTGAGGAACTTCTTGCCCTGCTGAAGTCGCTCCCCGGCAACCTGAGCACCAGCACCGAGGGATTGAGTGGAGTGACCAACTATGTGCTCACAATAGGCTCAGCAAGCAATGCCAAGAAAGATGCTGCCGTGCTCTATTTCTTCGACAGCCAATCTTACACTAAAATTGAGGAACTGAAACACTACACCTGGATTAAGCGCGACCAAATTGACTGGTATGTCTCTTGCAGCAATGGCTTCACAGCTGCCAATGGTGGCACTCCCCTACCCTCGATGGCATTCTTCCACATTCCCCTGCCTGAATACAACGAGGCTGCATGCAACGAGAATGCGCAGATGATGGGCTACCGCGGAGAAGCTGCCTGCTC
>CALZFJ010000152.1 GCA_945645715.1 uncultured Prevotellaceae bacterium
CCTTGCCCGATTCAGTGTGAATTGGGCAAGTTTCTTTAATTATATTTCAGGCAGTTATCTTTTTCTTAAAATGAAAGAGCCGTGCCATCTTCTGCATTTGTATTGGTGTTTTAGGGAATGTTTTTGTGAAAAATTTGGTGGATTTTTGCGTGATTCACAGAAAAAACGTATATTTGCACCGCATTTCAGTAAATCAGAGTTTACAACACGTTTTTTTAGGCGAATCTGCCACCTCAGCGTGCACTTTTCAGTAAATCCAAGTTTGCTATTTGCATTTCGCGAGCGGTTATCTCCGCTTCGCATCGCAAAATTCCAATATTTTTTATACAGATCTTTTTTTTTATTCAACTAACGAAACAATTTCATGCAAGCGGCTTCGTGATTGCCTTTTGCGGGCAATGTGCCAATAAATGCCGATAGCACCGAAACGCGATTGTGCCGCTCCTTGTGCCTGTAAGGCGTCGGCTGCATTGAAAAAACATACTTTTACATACTGATTTTTTATGTACACTATTACCGAATTAAATTCGAAAACACAGCCTGAACTAAAGGCGATTGCTGAATCGATGGGTCTGAAGACGAAGGATAATGATTCTTTCGACGACCTAGTGTATCAAATTCTCGACCAGCAGGCAATTGATAGTGCCAAGAGTCAGGCAAACACGCCCAAGAAGCGTGGCCCCAAACCAAAAGCAAAGAAACAACAGAATGAGAAGAATCCCGACGCTCCCACCGAGGCTACAAATGAGTCTGATGCTGCAAATGAAGCAAAGACTCCGGCTAAGGGGAAACGCGGACGTAAGCCGAAGAATCAATCACAGCCTGCCGAGGCAAAGACCGAAACCGAAGAGCCTAAGAGCGACAATGCCGACGATGCTCCCAAGCGCGGTCGCCGCAAGCGCATAGAAAAGGCTACGGATGAAGCTGAAGATGGCTCTAAAGAGATAAAAATAGAATTTGAAGAAGCCGATAAGGCTGCAATGCCTGCCGATGAGCCTCAGCAGCCCATCGAAGTGAAGCAAGAAGCCACCGATACCGACGTGCCCGAAACTCCGGCTGCCACCGAGGAAACTCCTGCCCCGGAACAACAGGCCGAGCAGCCTGCCGAGCCTACTACTCAGCAGCAGGAAAACAATGAGCCGCGCAAGCCTTCGTTCTCGCTCGATTCATTCTTCAATACCGGCTCGCGCAAGACCTTCAAGCCGCGCTCGCAGCAAGAGCGCGAGGAGGCTGCTCGCCGCGCTGCCGAGGAGGCTCGCCGTGCCGCCGAAGAAGCTGCCAAAGCACCAATCATCATACAAGAGCCTAAGGCTGAGCCCGACCCTCAGCCACAAGCCGGAACCGGAAAGCGCAACAAGCGCAACAAGAACGGAAAGCAGCAAGTGCAAGCTCCGGTGCCAGCCGACACTCAGATGCCTGAAGAGCCATTTAACTTCGAGGGTATCCTACACGGCATTGGCGTGCTTGAGGTGATGCCCGACGGATATGGCTTTCTTCGCTCGTCGGACTACAACTACCTCACTTCACCCGACGACATCTATGTGCCACAGAGCCAAATCAAGCTCAACGGTCTCAAGACCGGCGATGTGGTGGAATGTACAATCCGTCCGCCCAAGGAGGGCGAGAAATACTTCCCGCTCTGCAAGGTGGAGCTTATCAACGGACGTACGCCCGAATTTGTGCGCGACCGCATTCCATTTGAGCACCTTGTGCCTCTTTTCCCCGATGAGAAATTCGACCTCACCAGCGGCAAGACGTGCAACATCTCCACTCGCGTGGTGGATATGTTCTCGCCTATCGGCAAAGGTCAGCGCGGACTTATCGTGGCTCCACCGAAAACCGGTAAGACTGTGCTCTTGAAAGATATTGCTAACGCTATATCGGAGAATCACCCCGAAACCTACATGATAATCCTGCTCATCGACGAGCGTCCTGAGGAGGTTACCGACATGGCTCGCAGCGTGAATGCCGAGGTTATAGCCTCTACATTCGACGAGCCTGCCGAGCGCCACGTGAAAATTGCCGGACTCGTGCTTGAGAAGGCAAAGCGCATGGTGGAGTGCGGACACGATGTGGTGATTCTGCTCGACTCAATCACCCGCCTCGCACGCGCCTACAACACCGTGTCGCCGGCTTCGGGCAAAATCCTCTCGGGTGGTGTCGATGCCAATGCCCTGCAGCGTCCCAAGCGATTCTTCGGTGCAGCCCGCAACATTGAGAACGGCGGTAGCCTCACCATCATCGCCACAGCCCTCATCGAGACCGGCTCGAAGATGGACGAGGTTATCTTCGAGGAATTCAAGGGCACGGGTAATATGGAGCTTCAGCTCGACCGCAAGCTCTCCAACAAGCGCATCTTCCCGGCTGTGGACATCATGGCTTCGAGCACCCGCCGCGACGACCTTCTGCTCACTCGCGAGACACTCAACCGCATGTGGGTGTTGCGCCGCTTCTTGAGCGACCGCAACTCAATAGAGGCAATGGAGTTCATGAAAGACCGCATGGAGCGCACCCGCTCAAACGAAGAGCTGCTTCTCACCATGAACGACTAAAGCCCCGCCTGCCCCCTGAATAATATGCGCTGCGCTTCATCGCAACGCACCACCATATACACAAATCGCCACAGCATCTTGTTGTGGCGATTTTGTGTTATCTGGAATTGCTGCTATAAAAATAAAGTCTGGAAATATTGCTGTAAAAATAAAGCTATTCGGAATGAAGCCGTGATTCACGCGGGTTAATCTACATCATAGTAGATGATGGTGGATTTCATGCGCGAATCCACGCTGAGCATATTCTCATAGATGTTGCGGAGAATGCGCTTCACCTTGGGCATCGATGCCTCATTCTCCATCTTCAGCACTATCTGGCGAATGTAGAGATTCTGCACACGCGCCACCATGGGTGCCTCGGGCCCGAGCACACGGTGGGCAAACACCTGGCGGAGCATATTGCTGTAACGCACCGACATCTCAGTGAGCACCGAGTCGTCGCGGTGCTTGAGATAGATATTGATAATCTTGGTGAAAGGCGGATAGTGGAAACGCTCGCGGTCGGCAAGCTCCTCGCTGTAGAAGCCGAGGTAGTCGTGCCCGGTGACGTAGCGAATCACGGGATTATCGGGTTGCGACGTCTGTATCACCACTTGCCCCTGGCGGCTTTTGCGCCCTGCACGCCCCGCCACCTGCTCCATCATGTTGAAAGCACGCTCGTGCGAGCGGAAGTCGGGAAAGTTAATCATGGTGTCGGCATTGAGTATGCCCACAATGCTCACTCCGTCGAAATCGAGTCCCTTGGTCACCATCTGGGTGCCCACAAGAATGTCGGCTTTGCGCGAGGAGAAGTCGTCGATGATGCGCTCATAGTTGTTCTTGTTGCGTGTGGTGTCAAGGTCCATGCGCAGAATTTTCGACTCAGGGAATAGACTGTCAATATCGTCCTCGATGCGTTCGGTGCCATAGCCCACAATCTCAATTGTGGGCTGCTTGCACGCCGGGCAGATGTCGGGCAGAGTGACCGAGAAGCCGCAGTAGTGGCACGAGAGAGTGCGAAGGTGCTTGTGATAGGTGAGCGACACATCGCAATTCTCGCACTTGGGCACCCAGCCGCACTGCTTGCAAGTGACCATCGGAGCATAGCCGCGGCGGTTCTGGAAAAGGATAGCCTGGTTACCGCTTTTCACAGCCTCGCGCACCAATCCCAAAAGGCGACCGGTGAATGTTCCGGTCATTTCGCGCTTTTTGCGAGCCAACTTGGTGTCGATAACCTCCACCGAGGGCAATTCAATATCTTCGTAGCGCGTGAGGAGCGACACGAGTCCGTATTTGCCGGTAGTGGCATTGTAGTAGCTCTCGATGGCAGGCGTGGCAGAGCCAAGTAGCGTCTTTGCGCCGTGCATCTGAGCCAGCACCATAGCCACGTTGCGGCCATTGTAGCGCGGAGCCGGGTCTTGCTGCTTGTAGCTGGCATCGTGCTCTTCATCTACGATAACAAGCCCCAACGAGGAGAATGGCAGGAACACCGATGAGCGCACGCCTATCACCACACACGGTTCGGTGCTGTGCAAGAGGCGCTTCCATATATCCACGCGCTCATTGTCGGAGAATTTGGAGTGATAGATGAGCAGTGAGTTGCCGAAAACTCGCTGCAAACGCTTGGTGAGCTGCGTGGTGAGGGCAATCTCGGGCACTAAATAGAGCACTTGCTTGCGCAGGCGCAGAGCCTCGGCGATGATGTGCATATACACGGCAGTCTTGCCACTCGAAGTGACACCATGCAGCAGCGTGACGGCGTGCTGCCTGAATGAATCGAGAATCTCGTGGAAGGCTCGGCTTTGCTCGTCGGAGAGTGTGGGGAGGTCGGCACGCGCATTGCCCATCGAGGCAAAGCGGTTTATTTCTTTCTTATATACGCGGAAAATGCCTTTGTCGAGAGCTGCCTTGAATGCCGACTGTCCGGCATCGGCTCGCTCCAGGAGTGCTTTCTTGGGCACTTCTATCGGAGCCGACTTCTTTAGCCAGTGCGAGAGGTCGAGGAATGCCAGTAGCAGTGCCTCCTGCTTCTTGCTGCGCCCCACAAGGTCGAAGAAGTGGTGCAAGGCATCATCGTCGCCGTGATTGCAGGCAAGGGTGACGCACGTCTCAGTGAGTGGCCGATAGTTGTTCACCACGCGCTCAGCCACAAACACCGCACCCTTGTCGAGCATACGGCTCACTATCGCTTCCACATTCTTGAATCCGGTGGCACGGCTGAGCTCGGCAAGCTGCACGCGGTCGCGCGAGGCGGCGAAGTCGAGGATAATGCGCTCACGCTCTGTGAGCTCATCGGCTGAAGTTTCCTCATAGTCGGGGTCAGCACTGACAAATGTTTCGCTCTCCACCTTCAGCCCCGAAGGCACGGCAGCCTTATACACGTCGCCCGGCGGACAGAGGTAATACTCGGAAATCCACTCCCATAGTTTCAGCTGAGGGTGGCGCACGATAGGCGCATCGTCGAGCATGGTGAGAATGTCTTTCACCTCATAGCCTTCGGGCTTGTTGCCATGAATCATTGTGACGATTGCCGTGTAGAACTTCTTGCGTCCGAAAGGCACAAGCACACGGCAACCAATTCCCAGCACGTCGGTCATCTTGTCGGGAATGTGATATGTGAAAGTGCTGTAAAGAGGCAGAGGCAGCAGAACCTCGGCATAGCGGCTCATGGCATCGTAGGGTTTGCGCTTAGAACATATAGGTCACAGCCACGCGCCAATAGCGGTTTTTCGCGCTATACTGGTCGAGCTTTTGTGTGCGCAGAGCGTAGGTAAGACCCCAGTTGTAGCTTCCGGTGACCTGAATGCGGCGAATGATTTCGCAGCCCAAGCCCACATGTGCGCTAAATTCGCCACCGGCATATTTCAGTGCGGGAATATCGCTGTGAGCCATAAGAATGGTGAAAGTGGGTCCGCCAAACACGAGCGGAGCTATGGTGTTTTCAATTCCATTGAGGTTGGAGTATTTGAATTTCAGATTAAGCGGAATTTCAAGATAGTGCTGATAAGTGCGAGGTGAGCCTATGCCATCGGCACTCCACACCGGATAATCACCAAGA
>CALZFJ010000153.1 GCA_945645715.1 uncultured Prevotellaceae bacterium
GGTGAGCCATGGGGTGATGGCGGTGCCGTCACTCTCATAGTTATAGATTTCGGCTTTTATCTTT
Organism: uncultured Prevotellaceae bacterium; assembly: GCA_945645715.1. GTDB lineage: Bacteria > Bacteroidota > Bacteroidia > Bacteroidales > Muribaculaceae > CALZFJ01. The sequence goes on from CALZFJ010000153.1 coordinate 65, forward strand.
TCGCCGGCGGTGCCAAAATCCACGGCATCGCGATCTACACCCACTCCGGCTCGCAGAATCACGGTGATCCACGCACGCTCGTGCTGCAAGAAAAGGGGAATTTTCTTGAAATAGTTCTTCGGGACGATGCCATTTGTGGTCATCCATGCCTCGTTTGCTTGATACCACTGCTTGCTTGTACGATAGTTGATGGCATTGATATTATCTTCTACCGGTCGTTCTGAGTCGTCTTTCACAGGGGCGTAGGAAAAACCTTTGAGGCGGTCTTGTGCGAGCCATTTTTCCTCATCGCTCTGGTCGGTGGCGATGTTGTCGCTGCCGGCAGTGACGCTGAAACCGTATGCTTGTTGGCTGTCCTGCCAATAGAGGGCAGTTTCGCCGTTAGCAGGTGCAGCTCGGAGAACACCCTCTGATGTGCCGCTCTGCGAAAACACGGGTTAGTAGGTGCACGAACCTATTGCAGCCTCTTCGCCTTGCTTGTGCATGGTGATTTTGAGCTTGTAGGCTTTATTGATGGCAATGTAACCGTTGAGAGCATCAGAAATGGCTGTGTAGCCGCGCGAATCGCTGCCCGACGAACTTACGTTGGTGGTGAAAGCCACCTGTTCGCCGGTCATGTCGGGAATTGTGCCGTCGTCAATCGCCTTTTGCCACTCATCGCTGCACGATGCAAGCAGCAAAGCAATGAGTGCGGATAATATGCCGTATTTTGATAGTTTCATCATCAGTTATTCCGTTTTTTTCCTTACTTCATAGACTTTTGGCGTAGCTTCTGCTTCACTTATGAGCACCGACTCATAGCCTGAGGCTACAAAGTTGCCGCCAAGATTATCGTCACCGGTAGCGGGGTCGTAGTTCTCAAATTGTCCGCCATACACCGTTATCTTTCCGGGATTGCCGTTCTTTTGGTTGAGTACATAGTAGAAGCCATTATAGGCTGCTGCTGAGCTATAATAGCCGCCATAAATCTCCACTTCGCCACCCTCGCATAAGATACAGTCATTGCCTTCGATATTTGCATCGCCACCAACGGTGAAAGAGCCGCTCATGATGGTGCATTTGCCGCCGGTGAGAACCTTGATGGCCTTGTTGTTGCCTCCCGAGCCGCCATCAACGGTGCCTTCGCCGGTGATGGTGAGGTCGCCTTTCACCTCAATTGCTGTGGCTTTTGACGTTGGGTTAGTGAGCGTCTTTCCGTTGAGGTCGATTGTCACGGTACTTCCTTGTGGAATGGTGAGGGTGGAAGAAATCGCGATATTTTCCTTTAAGATCACATCGTCGCCATTGGCAAGTGCATTGCTGAGAGCTGTGGCATCGGCGACTTCCAGTGGCTCTTTCACTGTGCCGTTGCCTTTCCACTGGGTTTCGTCGATTTCCCAAGGGAGGATTTCGGTCTTGATAACGGCGAGTGTGCCGCGGCGCAACTCCAGATTGTGAATGTACCGCACTCCACTCTTCAAATATCTGAAATCGTTTTCGGTGATACGGTGGGTGACAACGTGCTTAATGGCTCCGCTCGACTCGGCGGCAGGCTCTGTCCAGGTGATGCGGAGTGCGCGAAGCTGTCCGAAGGCTATGGCGTTGAACGACTTCACATAGCCGGGAGCGTAGTTGTTGCTGCCCATATCGAACATTGACATTGCGGTGCCGTAGGGGTTAGAGGCAAGTTGTTCGTCGGTGTAGTCACTTGGAGATACAGACTTGTAGGATGCCGGGTGAGGCTTTCCCGTTATGGTATCGGCATCGAAGCACACATATCCTTCCTCGCTTACGCCAAGCATTTCCACCTTGGTGATTTGCGCTGCCGTGAGCGAGGTTATACCGCCGTCGGCTGCTTTCTTCAGGTTCACCTGGATTTGCGAGAAGCAGTGGCGGAAAATGAGATCTACGCGGTTAGCCTCCTGAGTGGCTCCGGCAGGGAGCATGATGGTGTTGGCAACAGCGGGGTCGGGTTGGGAGTAGTATTTAGGGTCGCCGGTTTGCTTCTGCTCGGGAGAGAGGGAGGCTGTCGGCGATGTGGTTAGGAGGAATTTCTTGCAGGAGTATGTGTTTTCAGCCTCAGTGAAAGAGGCATCGGTGGTCATGTTCAAGCTATCGCCGCGGTAGTCGTCTTTGAAGCAGCGGTGCAAGTCGGTATAGGCGATAAACGAGTGATTCAAGCGGTTCTGCCAATAGAAGATGGTGGCAGCTTTCTCGAAGTTGAACTGGTCGAAAAGGTCGCTGTTCGACTCATCGGCATTAAAGAGAGAATCGCGATAGACAGAGTTGCCGTAGGCATTGTTCACGCGAAGCCACGACTGGAATTGACCGGTGTAGTCGGTGCTTCCTTGTGTGGCTTGGTAGTACATGCGGCAGACGAAGCGGCCATCTTTGCCGAGATAGGGAATGGCTCGCGAGAGGCTCTCATTGCCCGATGTGAAGATTACGGGTGAGCCTACAACGGCATCGTCGCCCGACTGATTGCCGGGGGCGTCGCCGGAGCAGGCTGTGAGAGCAGCGAGCGTGAGTAATATGCAGATTTTCAATTTCATCATTCAAAGTTTTTTTTGAGGTAAGAGGTAAGGGGTAAGAGGTAAGAGAGCTGATGTGGCTGACTTTCGAGCCTGTAATCTATGCTCATCTACCTGTGCCCTATGCCTATTAGCTTGTAACCTCGTGCCGGTTAATCCCAATCGAGGTTGGCATCGCCACTGCCGTTCACTTTTTCCCATTCCTTGATTACGGCAACGAAGCGGATTGCTTCTTTCTCTACGTAGATTTCATAAACGTAGTGCTTGCCGCGATTCCAAGTCGTGATATAGTTGTCGGCGGAGTCTTTCACCTTGCAGTCTTTGAGTAAAAGGCTGTAGGTGGTGCCGTCGCCGAGCGTTATGGTGAGCTTGATGGGGCAGTTGCCTGTCCCGACGATGGTTTTCTCTAAGAGCGATTGAGGGATAACAATCTCGCTGATTGAGCCTTTATCTTTAATTTCTGTTTCTGTCGTCACGTTATGCTGCAACGACGTTGGGGCTTCTACCGAGAGTGCTGTAGGCGTGATATTGCCGTTGGCAATGGCGATGGTGCCTTCGGTGCAGAGATTGCTGATGGAGATAGTGGCATTGGTGAAATCTACTGCGCGAGCTTTATCATCGAGAGATTGTGTTGCCTCGTCTTTGCCGGTGGTTGAGGTGCTGAGATTGATGGTAATTTTGCTCATTGCGTGCTCAAACTGCAAAGGCACATCGCCGGTGCGAGGCGGAATAGCAGCCCCTTCTGCAAATTCCTCTGTGCCACCACTTTCGAGGTTCCTGCTGTGAGCCTTTGTGGTTGCCCACATTAAATCCTTGCCTTGGGCGGCGGCTGTGCGAGCGTTCTCACCTTCAGGGGTGGAAGAATTGTTGATGCTGCTAAGTGATGAGCCGTCGTAGGTTGCTAAGGCGCGGAAGTAGTAGCTTGTAGAGCCATCTTTCCAATAGATTTGTGGATTGTTTATCCACTTGTCGGTGGTCCAAGTGCTTGTGGTGGCGTATGCCAAAGCTCCCTCTTCTTCGGGTGTAGTTGAGGTTCCGCGGTAGAGGTCGAATGAGCCGGTTGCCACATTCTCAACACCGCTGTCAGTGACATCGGCAGAGAAGTTGATTTCACCCTCGCCGGTGGCTTCGATTGTGGTCCAGTCGGTGATTTGGGCGACTACGGAGATTGCCTGCTTTGCCACTGTGACGGTGAGCTTATAGTTTATGCCCGATTTCAGCTTCCCGTCATCGAGATAGCTGCTCCAAGCTTCAATAATAGTCTGGGTAACAGGAATCTTGTAGTTATTTCCATCAACATTGGCAATTTCAGCAAGAAGATTGCCCGGGGTGAGTTGCTTGCCCGGAATCACCAAGGCTTGGAACTTCTTGTTAGGCTTGCTCTCGGCGTTTGTGCCCTCGGCTCTTGCAAACATCTTCACAGTTTGTGAGCCTGCCTGAGAGCTTACAGTTGCATTAGGTGCGCTGAAAGTGGCTGACGCATACATCGCTTGCAGTGTGGCTGTGGTAGAGCCAAGATTGCCGGTGGTGAAGCCCTCGCCAGCTACCACCTCTATCGTGATCATACTCATGGCATGAGTGTAGGGGATAACGAGAGTTCCCCTATCGCCGGCGGCGTGCTTATAGGAAATTGGCTTTTGGGCGGCAGACCAGAGGAGATCGTTTTTGGTGAAAGTCGACTGAGAGTCGAAATTGCCGGTTGCAGTCCATGTGATAGTGCCATCGTCAGTTAGTGGCGTTGTTGGGGTGTTGCCATTGTAGCAGAAGCCCCATGCCGATTGCAGATAGTGCCCGGCGGTGCGAATGTCGTGATCTGCATCGTCGGATTTGCTGAAATCGTCCCAATAAAGAGGCTTTGTTGGGGTGATGTTGCTTGTTTCCTCAGTAGTGCCATCAACTGCCGTCATACTGAAATCGTCATTCACTGTAAATAGCACAAGACTGGGCGACTGATCGGCTGTAACAGGAGTTACAACGCCTCTAGCCGAATAATCTTCTACTTCAGTGCCATTCCACTCTACTTGGCGAATATAGGCATACAAGTTATCTCCTCTGGCAAATGTTTTGCCGGCTGCACGCGACTCTGCCGTGCTGTTACTGATTGCCACCGACACACTCAGTGGTGTCTTCTCCCCGTTGTCGGGAAGCACGTCGGGCAATGTGTCGCTTGAGCAACCGCCTGCTACTGCCGCAATACTTGCAAGGATAATATTTCGTGCTAATTTCATCATAATTCTTTACTGTTTTTTAGGGACTCTCGCAAATAATTACATCCACACATTGTCGCTGCCACTTGCCGTAATCCAATCGGTGATAGTGGCGGTGACGCTAATGCCCGTCTTCTTCAAAGTGAGGGTGTATTTGTAGTGATAACCCGATTTCCACTCCGTGATTGTCTCATTCTCCACACGTATATCCTTTATTGTAGAATAATACACGTCTTCCGTGCCGTTAGCGTTGGTGACAGTCACCTTGAATTTCAATCCTTCAAGCGGTTGTGGCACAATTGCACTGTGTCGCTTTAATTCGTTTCCTGTTCCTGTCACGTTTGCAAGCGTGCAATCCGCCTTTGTGGTTTGCTTAACTTCGCGAGTGCCGAGGAATACATTGCCGGCATTATAGCAGCCAATGATTTCAACCACCGTGTTTGCAGCAACATTCACTTTGTCATCGCCCGTAGTGGTTTTTAGATCAACCTCCACTTGGCTCATCATGTAGCGGAAATTGAGGTTAATCGCTCCCGTGCGGGCACAGATGCCGTATTTCGACATATCTACCTCCGCATGGTCGGGGTTGTCGCAGTAAGTGTTATCGGCGATTTCGGGAGCACCAATCATCAGATTGCTCGGGAATGTTGAAGCATTATATTCGGCATTATTAACCACAATATATGAACTTTCGCCATCTGCAACAGTCGTTCCCTTTGGATATACTCCGCGGAAGAAGTAGTGGGTGGTGTGGTTGGGCCAGTAGAGCGGTGTCAGGGTG
>CALZFJ010000154.1 GCA_945645715.1 uncultured Prevotellaceae bacterium
GCCGGGTAGCGGCGTTCTCCCTCGATGTATCTTTAATTTGACAATGAATGATATGTGCTACACAGACTAAGCAAATAAGACTGCCGAGGGCGAATGTTGCACATAGAGATACCATAATCGCGTATCTACGACACGCAGTTGCTTCTTTTCGATACCCCCACACAATCAGAACCTCCGGCTCTGACTGTGTGGGGCTTCCCATGATTGCGTACCTCCGGCACGCTGCTCGCTCCGCTCGCCGGAGGCCGTACCACGGGAAGCTATTAGTGCGTCATGATTGCGACCTGCCGGGAATTAGGGCGAGGGCGGCAAGGATAGCAGCAAGCCAGAGACCGGGGGTGGCATCATAGCCTGCCGGTATTGCAATCAGCGATGAGAGTGCGATAGCGTAGGGGAAGGAGAGAATGTCGCTGACGGTCCCGTCGAGACTTGCAATGGTGCGGGCTTCGGTCTTTCCCAAAAGCATCACAGCCCTCACAATGAGAGTGACGAGAGCCACTGCACCCACAATGCCCGAAACAATGGCGGTGACATCGCTGCCCAGCATACCGATAGTGAGGAACGGCAGACATGCTGCCACCACCTTAGCTGCCGCAGCAGCTATAGAATCCTTGAAAATTTTCAGTTTCATAGTCATAATGAATTTAATTACGATGCAAAGTTAAGTTTTTGGGCTTGTCCCATAGCAAATCGGTTGAATCTATTTGTGCTAAGATTAGCAATGAGGAATCGGGACGAGATTCGACTACCGATTCTGCTCTGTCCATCTGCTCCCAAGCTGCCGATTTTGTGCAACTGCGAGGAAATGCCAATGAGAGCAATGTCAGGATTGTGATTGCGGCTTTCAACATGATTACCGGGAATTGCGGGTGGGGAGGTGGAGGCGCTCGGTGCGGACGATGGCGGCGAGGAAGATTGCGATGCCGATGGTCTTGACGACGGCTCCGGTGATTATTCCCATCGGGGGCAGGAGCTGATAGCCCGCGAAGATGGCGGCGGCGAGCAGTGTGTAGCCGAAGATGCTGCGCAGCGGATAGTCGATGGGATATTTGCGCTGACCCACGAAGTAGCTCAGAAGCATTGCGGTGCCATAGCCGGCACAGCCTGCCCAGGCGCAGGCGATGTAGCCGTAGCGTGGCACGAAAATCACATTGACGGCGATGAGCACGGCGCAGCCGATGCCGGAGAACAGTGCTCCCCACATAGTCTTGTCGATTAGCTTATACCAGAAGGAGAGGTTGAAGTAAATTCCCATCATTATTTCGGCCACCATCACTATTGCCACCACTTGGAGTCCGCTCCAGTAGTCGGGGGCGATGAGATATTTGAGAATGTCGAGGTAGGCGATGACTGCAAGGAATGCCAGGAGGGTGAAGATGATGAAGTATTTCATTGCCAGAGCATAGGTCTCGCGGCTGTCGCGGTCGTTACTCTTGCTAAACACAAAAGGCTCGTAGGCATAGCGGAAGGCTTGCGTAATCATAGCCATAATCATTGCAATCTTGCTTGCGGCACCATAGATGCCGAGCTCGCGCGAGGCGTTGTCGGCCGAGCAGAGGAAGGGGAAAAGGATTTTGTCGGCAGTCTGGTTGAGGATTCCGGCGATTCCGAGCAGCAAGATGGGCATGCTGTAGCGGAGCATGCGGCGGAGCAGTGCGCGGTCGAATACGTAGCGGAATCCCGTCAGCTCACGCCAGAAGAAGAAAGTGATGGAGGCGGTGCAGGCGAGATTGAGGAAGAATGCGTAGCCTACGCCCACGGTGGGGCTGTAGATGCAGCCTATTGCGTCGGGGTAATCCTTGTAGAGTGCAGGGAATACCACGAAGTAGAGGAGGTTAAGCCCTATGTTCATGACTATGAAGAGCATCTTGAGCGAGGCAAACTTTATGGCTTTCTTCTTGTAGCGCAAGTAGGCGAAGGGAATGGCCTGGAAAGCGTCGATAGCCACACATGCCGCCATCACAGCCACATACTCGGGGTGAGCGGCATATCCCATAGCCGATGAAATGGGCGAGAGGAATAGTATCACAAGAGCCACGAAAAGCAGCGAGGTGCCGCCCACGGCGATGAGCGTGGTGGAATAGACGCGAGCCGGGTCTTCCTCGGGCTTATTTGAGAAGCGGAAGAATGTGGTTTCCATTCCGTAGGTGAGGATTACGAAAAGGAGAGCCACATAGGAGTACATATTGGTGATAACGCCGTAGCCGCCCGACTCGGCAGAGAGCTTGGCGGTGTAGAGCGGTACGAGGAGATAGTTGAGGAAGCGTCCGATGATGCTGCTCATGCCATAGATGGCGGTTTCCTTAGCGAGTGATTTCAGTGATGGCATAGTGTGAGAATTGAAACTTTTTTTTTACTCAAAGAGAGAGGCTGTTCCGGCGAAGCGGCTGCGGCCGAGGTGCTGATAGGCGAGGTCGGTGACTTCGCGGCCACGCGGGGTGCGCTTAATGAAGCCTTCTTTGATGAGATAAGGCTCATACACTTCCTCGAGAGTGCCAGGGTCTTCGCCAAGGGCAGTGGCGATGGTGGTTAGTCCCACGGGACCACCCTTAAACTTGTCGATGATGGTGGTGAGAATCTTGTTGTCGATTTCATCAAGACCATACTTGTCGATATTCAGGGCTTCGAGGGCAAAGCGTGCAATCTCAGTGTCGATTTTTCCGGAGCCTTTCACCTGGGCGAAGTCGCGCACGCGGCGCAGCAGTGCATTGGCAATACGTGGAGTGCCACGGCTGCGCAGGGCAATCTCGCGGGCAGCATCGTCGGTGATAGGCACGGATAGCAGACGGGCAGAGCGGCGCACGATGCCTTCGAGCGTTGAGTGGTCGTAGTATTCCAAGTGGCAGTTGATGCCAAAGCGTGCACGGAGTGGCGAGGTGAGCAAGCCGCTGCGTGTGGTGGCGCCGATGAGCGTGAACGGCGAGAGCGTCAATTGCACCGAGCGAGCACCCGGACCCTTGTCGATCATGATGTCGATGCGGTAATCCTCCATGGCCGAGTAGAGGTATTCCTCCACGATGGGGCTAAGGCGGTGAATCTCGTCGATGAAAAGCACATCGTTCTCATCGAGGGAGGTGAGAATGCCGGCAAGGTCGCCCGGCTTGTCGAGCACCGGACCTGAAGTGACTTTGAAGCCTACGCCAAGTTCGTTGGCTACGATGTTGCTGAGAGTGGTTTTTCCCAATCCCGGAGGACCGTGGAGCAGGGTATGGTCGAGTGACTCGCCACGGAGCCGTGCAGCGGCAACGAAAACGCGGAGGTTCTCGATGATTTTCTCCTGACCTGCGAAATCGTCGAATTTCATTGGTCGGAGGGCACGCTCAAAGTCGCGGTCGCTTTCGAGTCGCTGCTCTCTTATGTCGAAAGAATCATTCATTTATCTTAGAATTTTACTATTATTCAAGTTTATATTTTTGGGGGCAATTCTCAGAACACGAGCGACGCGCCTGCCATGAGTGTAAAGCCTTGTGCGCCCAGAGAGTAGTAGTTGTCCCACTTCTTTCCGAGCAGGTTACTGCCTGAGGCAAACACGCTGAGCATCTTTGTGACCTGATAGCTTGCACCGAGAGAGAGGTTGCTCACAGTGCCTATATCGTAGAGATTGACTGTGGGGATTTGATTCGATGCATCGGTAGGGTCGTTGACGTTTGTGCTTTTTGCCGAGCTTCGCTTAGCGCGGAGCTGGTAGCCGAGGTTCACCTTCAGCTTCTCGATGGGAGTAATGGTGACATTAAAATCGGCAACGCACTTTGCGCGGTCGAAGCCGAGGAAGTAGCCCTTGTCGAGTTCCTGCGGAGAATAGGTGAGACCCAGACGTGCATCTGCGAGCGAATTGTAGCGGTAGCCCAGCTCAAATCCGGCTTTCCAGCCCTTAATCTCTGAAGGCTCATAGGTGGTGCAGTAGTCGTCGAGGTCGTAGGGGGTGATTAATGGCAGAGGCATATCCTTGAAGATGCCATATCCGGCAAGGAGCTTGGCATAGAAGCCGGTGAACGGACCGATGCGGAGCGAGAGCTCGGCATCGACAGGCACGTAGGGGTTGGATAGCGGTGAGATGGGGCATAGGTAGCGGTTTTGCGAGTAGATGTCGCTGAGCGTGGTTATGCTCTTGCCGCCGGTAGCTTTCAGCTCGATGGCAAATGCGCTGCTTGCGGCATAGCTGAGGCTGACATTGGGCGATATGCGTAAGGAGGAGCCGTCGCTCAATGAGAACTGCACATTGGCACCCACGCGAGCCGATAATTTGTCCTTGGCGTAGCGGGCGAATGGCGAGATGGTAATCAAGCCCATTCCATCGGTGTGCTTTAGATACTCCGGTGGAGTGGGAGCGCCCAAGATGTGTTCAAGTTCGGGGAAATTCCTGCCGAGATACTCAAATCGGGCATCGGCACCGAAATTTAGGTCGCTGCGGTGATTGGTTTCACCCGAAACGGAGAGAGCAAAGCGGTTGTCGCCAAGCCCCTTGTTACCGATGCTCTTATTCACTGATTTTGAGAAGCCGAAGTGAGAGAAAATGATGTTGGCTGAATACTTGAAAGCATCGTCGCTGCGGTTGTTGCGCCAGCCGAGAGCGATGGCAAACTCATTGACAGTCTGCATAGAGTCGGAGGAGTTCCAGCCATTGGTGTGGTAATCTGGAACGAGAATATTATCGCCGTCCAATCCCGTAGCGTTATCGGTGTGATAGCTGACGAAGCCATATCCGCCGTAGTAGTTGAAGTGGTCGAAGTGGCACATTGCCGAAGCCGAAAAAGTGCCGCTGTGGAAGCGGTGGCTGAAGTCGAGAGCTATGATGTTGTTGTTGAACTTCTGCTTTAGCGGCTCGGTCAAATCTTCGGGAAGATTCTCTGAGCGGTTGCGTCCGCTCCATGTGGAATTGTGCTGAAGCCAGATGTTCAGCATCGTTTCGGGCTTGGCAACGATGGCATATCCTGCATTTGCGGCAATGTTGGCGTAGGAGCCGGCAGCTAAGTCGAGATAGCCGCGGTAGTGAGAGAAATCGTGGGAGGTCATGTAGCCATAGGGCATCATGAGTGGAGCAGTGGCAGGCACATCGGTAGGCACCGACCACTCGCTGTAGGAGATGTTGCCAGTGGTTTTTGGCGGCTTCGACACGGCAGGGAGCAGGTTGAGCTTCTTTGCCTTGCGCTCGTGCGGAGTGTAGTCGGTCTCCACAGTAATCTCCTTGGTGAGATCCTCCTGGGCCACAGCGGTGGCAGAGAGGAAGAGCGACGTCAGGAGAGAGGCAAATATCGTGATACGTTTCATAATCGAAGATTGTATTTTTTATTGATTGAAAAAATTCGGGTCGGCTTGTGGCTATTTCTTCTTTTTTGAGGATTTTGAGGACTTTTTCCACTGCGATAGGCGGGAGTCGATCATTCGGAAGATGTCGTCGTCGCTACCCGGATAGTTGTTGCGGAGGCTTTCGAGATACTGAGTAGCCTCGGTGGTGTTACCGCGCTTGTGGTAGATGTCGGCAAGAAGAATGAAACCGCGGGCGAGCCAGTACTGGTGAGGAGTGCCGGCGTCGATAAACTCATTGAGCACCTTCTCGGCACG
>CALZFJ010000155.1 GCA_945645715.1 uncultured Prevotellaceae bacterium
CCGTGGTAGTAGGTACTTGGGCAATCGTGAGCTACCGCAAAAATTCTTGATCGCACAGGCGGTATCATGTTTTTGGGGAGGGAAAATTGACGACTTTTGCTCTAAAGGCGTTAGAGTATGTCATGTAGATGTGTTTGTAGATTAAATGCTTCTATTTGGATAAAAAGGTGAAATTTTTTTGGAAATTAGATGGCGATTTCATAGATTTGTATCTTAATAATTAACTAATCATCACTATTGAATAGAATATGAAATCAAAACTTACACAATTGACTGCGGCAATATTGCTTGTGTTTACCGCTGCAATGCCGCTCCGTGCGGCTGAATACTGGGAACCTTCAACGCACCTTGGGTCAACGTTTGAAAGAGGAAATGGAACGCTTTTCAATCCTTATGTTATCCACACTGCCCAGCAGCTTGCCAATTTTGCATATATGGTGTATGAGTCGCAGGATTACTTTGAAAACCGCTACATAATTCTCGACAACGACATTGTGCTCAACGATGATGTCATGGCCAATCCGTCGGCAGCAAAGCCGTGGATGCCGATTGGCAAATGGGGTTTGTTTAAAGACGGGAAGTTCTTAGGCTCATTCGATGGCCGTGGACACACCATCTACGGACTTTATATCAGCAAAGACTCGCGAATCGACGGATATGCCGGACTGTTTGGCACAGTGAAAAAGAATGGAGAGGTGAAAAACCTGAATGTGAAGGATGCGGTGATCGACCTTAGTTCATTTTCCGGCCAGAATCTCTATGTGGGCGGCATTGTGGGCTACACCACCGACAATGCTGTTGTCACCAATTGTTCATTCGAGGGAAATATCTACGGCAATGAGAACAGCCGGTATCAGGGTGGTATTGTGGGTTTCCACACAAGCTGCAACGCTGTCTTGTCATGCCATTTTACCGGTAGAGTTGGCGCGAAGCCCAATGACAATGCTTATTGCCCCGGCATCGCCGGTGGCATCGCCGGTTACAGCTCTGCTTCGATTGTCGACTGCACGGCATCAGTCAATGCCTTGGGAAGCCTAAATATCTCCGACGGCTACTTGGGTGGTATTGTAGGCTGTGGCAAATCTATGGTTGTGAACTGTGTGACCAATAGCACCGATGCCGAAGGCGATAGCTGCCTCATCGAAGGCGTCAACGTCAAGAATGTGGGTGGAATTGCAGGCTGGGCACAGCAACTGAGCCATTGCCGCAACTATGCCGAGGTGCAGACCGACCACGCGAGCCTTGTGCTTGGCGGTGTGGCAGGCTCGTGCAGCACGGTGGAATATTCCGCCAACTTTGGGCGCGTGTATTGCGTAAATGAAGCTTATACCCGAACAATCAATGTGGCTTATATGGGCGGTGTAACCGGACAGGCAACTGAGGTTAAGAATTGTGCCAATTATGGCTTCGTTGATGTTCCCGATATGCAATGGGGCAAGGACCTCGGAGCCGATTTCATTTACACTCATTGCGGAGGAATTGCCGGACACGGCTCCAAAATCACTGGCAGCTTCAATGTGGGAAAGGTGCGCTATGCGATATTCAACTACCAGGGAAGGTGGAAAACCCACTCCTACGGAGTGTCTCGCAATATGCCCACCAGTCATGAAAACACTTATTATCTCAATACGACATCAGTAGCAGCCACAGCGGAAGGCGAGGGCGACATGAAAGCTGAGATTGGAGCATTGCAGTCGGAAAGCCTCCTGCAAACTTACGAAAGCCTCTGGGGCATGAAGTGGGGCATCGATCAGGAGTCTAAGTGTCCTATGCCAATCAAGTGGGGTGGCGTCAACCGCGAATATGCCATTTATGGAATGGAAGGCGATGGCACTAAGGACAATCCTTACAGAATCGTCAGCGCAGACATGTTCCTTGCCCTCAGTAATGGACTGAAATACTCCGATACTAATCTGGCGGGAAAATACTTCAAGCAGGTGTGTGATCTCGATTTTAGTGGCACTATCTTCACTCCCATGGGAATGTATTATGATAACGATAAGGCCGACTACGTATACAAGAGCTTCAAGGGACACTACGATGGCGGCGGTTACAGCGTGCGCAATATTGATTTCATCTATCTGGGCAACCACTATCCGAATGCCGGTAACAAATATATAGGCTTTATCTCAAAGCTTGAAGATGAGGGCACACTCAGCAACATCAATTTCGTGAACGTAAACATAATTGCTAATGACTGTTGTTGTGCCGGAATTGCTGCCGGAGGTTACAGCACTAAATGTATTCCGGAAGACAACATTTATGCAACTGCGCCTAAATATACGCCTTTCTCGGGAATCAATGTGCTGGCTTGCAGCATTCCGGAAGACAACATTTATGCAACTGCGCCTAAATATACGCCTTTCTCGGGAATCAATGTGCTGGCTTGCAGCATTGTGTCGCATGGCGGCTCGCAGGTGGGTGGTCTTGTAGGTGCTACCTACACCGACGTATATCTCGATAGAGATGAGATGCCATACCAAATGAATCAAGCCAACATCACCATCGACGGCTGCACGGTGCAGAACACCTCGATTGAGGCATCACACATTGCAGGAGGCATAGTGGGAATGCAGAACTATACCAACATCAGACATTCTACGGCGATGTGTGACTTCAGCATGAATTCAACTTCCGATGAACCATGCTACATTGGCGGACTTATTGGTTCAAATTATTTCTCTGAATTTGGAAACTATGCCGATTCTTTCGACTCTAATGTAAGCTACTGCACGGTGCTGCCAAATGTCGATTATGATTCGGTCGAAAAAGCTGACAAGGAATGTTATATTGGAGGCTATGTAGGAACTTGCAATGTATTTTCTGAGTTCACGATTGAAAACTCAATGTCTGATTTTTCGCGCTATGCAGGCGACAATGAAAATGTCTTCACCGGCTATTGCACGGGACAGGATTTGGAGGCCTACTATTCTTTCTATTATGTGGAATTTCCCGACGAGAGCTGCGAATGGCTGCTGTGTGGCAATATGGCAAATGAAGATCTGAACATTGCCTATGATTCGGAATACAAGCGATTCAGCGAGCTTGGTGGCTGGAGTGCATACTACATTAACGGCAACAGCAACGAGGGCGACATGAAGTGGGGATATTACTATCCTACGGCATCGCCCAATCCCTATCCTGTGACCTCGGCAAACAGCCGCTACTCGCACTACGACCTTACGGGCGAACGAAGCATTGCAGCCCCCGACCGACTTTATGTTGACTTCACTCTGTCGGCGGTTCCGCTCGATAACAATGTGCTCATTGCTGCCGATGGTGCGGCTATAAGTCAGATGCTGATTGCTGCCAAGGCAAACCTTGTATCGAAAAATGGTGTTGCAAGCCGCCTCTATCTCTACGATAAGATGGATTTTGTCTATCCCGGCTCGTTCCATTCCTATGCCGTTCACTACGAGAACGCTGATGCCGACACATGGCAAGTGATGTGCCTGCCATTCGAGTTGAGGCAGTCGATGCTTCCCGAAGGCTGCAAGATGTTCACGGTGGGTGGATATGCCGATGGCGCAGCGAGCGGTGATGAAATAGAAGTGGCTGCTGCCGGAGAGCCGTTCGTGCTCTATAATGAGGGCGGATTTGTGATTGATGACTTTGCCTACAATGGTGGTATCACCGGTACTGCCACTGCCGGAACATATCTCGCCGGAACATTCACCGCAGCCACTGCAAGTGCAGGCGACTATGTGCTGAGTGTTGACGGCACGAAGTTCATTCGCCTAACCGAAGACGCACCGATCGACGCCCTGCGTGGCTACGTTCCGGCATCGAAATTTGCGGGTGGCGGAGATGAAGTGCCGTTTAATGCTGTGATTACGGGCATTGAGAATGTGGCAGACAACGCACACCGCACAGGCATCTATGCCGACGGTGAGGCGATAGTGATAGAGCCGTCGGAGAATGGCACGGCAGCAATCTACAGTGTCGCAGGTGCATTGGTTAAGCAGATTAGCGTGACCGAGGGCAGTCGCACAGCCATTCCGCTTGCACCGGGTATCTACTTCGTGAAACTTGGCACTACTACCGCAAAGGTGATAGTGGGATAATTCTCTGAACGCGAATAACAGCCAAATACCTAATTTCCATTCCAAAAAACCGGCAATTTTACCGCTTTTTTGGAATGGAAATTTGTAATATATTGATTTTTAGTAGTATATACGTTTGAAAAAGTGCGGTGAAACTGACGGTATTTTGGAATTAGGGTGATTTGTTGATAATAAGAGAGGACGATTTGGAATTGTATTTTTATATTAGAACGTATATAAAATTGTTAATTCGATATGATTTTATATCAGATATGATGTAATTTGATGAGAAAAAAATTGCTAACTTTGTATTGATTTAGCATACATTTGATTAAGAATTGACTACTATTAAGATTAAATGACACAAAAGAAAAATCAGATATGAGATATAGGCAGATATTAACTCATATTTTGCACTTGCTGACGTGCTTGCTGCTGCTTACGGCGGTGGCTGTCAATAAGAATGGCAAGGTTTGCGGATATTCTATCGGCAATCGTGATATGGTTGCGCTGGCAGGTAGTGGCGCGGAGGCTGATGTGGCTGATGTGGCATCGGAGATGCTTGCTGCTGACACTGTGGTGATTTCGTCGATTGGCATTGCTGATAAGGTGATAGGCTATGCCGGAACCACGCCGGTGGAGATTTCCATTGCCAATGGCCGCATTGTAAGCGTAACTCCGCTTGACAACGACGAGAGTCCGCGGTTTATGCGCTCGGTGGTGGAGTCGGGGCTGTTTGAGCGTTGGAATGGATTGACGCTCGATGAGGCTGTGAATGTCGATGTTGATGCCGTGAGTGGTGCTACCTACACTTCTACTGCTGCGATAAAGACCGTGCGACTCACGATTTCACACTATGTGAAATCGCAACCATCGCCATTGGAGGGCGTATTCTCGTGGAAGCTGATAATCACGCTGCTTGTGATTGTGTGCAGTGTGATGTTGCCGATGTTTTTCCACAGCCGTGTGGCTCGATTGGTGCAGCTTGCTGTGAATGTGGCAGTGATAGGCTTGTGGAGCCACAGTTTTATATCGATGTCGCTCATTGTGAACGCTATTTCAAACGGACTTGACCTCACCACGGGAATAATTCCGGCGGTGCTGTTGCTCATAGGGTTTGTGATGCCGTTCTTCGGCAAGCCGGGTCACTATTGCAACCATGTGTGTCCGCTCGGGTCGCTTCAAGAGCTTGCCGGGGCGGTGAAGAAGCACAAGTGGCAGCCTTCGCCTGGTGTGCTGAAGTGGCTTAATGGCTTTCGCGAGGCTCTGTGGATTGCGTTGCTGCTGGTGATGGCAGTGGGAGCCGGATTCGACCTTATGGATTATGAGGCGTTCAGCGCGTTTATGTTAGATCAGGCGTCGCCGGTGGTGATAGTGATGGCATGCGCATTTTTGGTGCTGGCAGTGTTTGTGCCGCGCCCATATTGCCGTTTTGTGTGTCCCACAGGGTCGCTGATGAAGTTTGCGCAGAGTGAGAGGTGAGAGGTAAGAGGTGAGAGGTAAGAGGTTAC
>CALZFJ010000156.1 GCA_945645715.1 uncultured Prevotellaceae bacterium
TCGGGTTACTTCAAGTATGTGGAGGGCAACAAAACTATTGTGGCAGAGTTTAGCGGAAAGATTGATGGCACGCCTGTGACGAGCTACAAGGTGCTCACCAATGCCGTTGCGCGGGGCTATCACCACACTATTACGTTCTCGCTGAAGGACAGCCCGAATCCGCCCGATGAACATGGAACTATCGACACAACGGGTGTATCGCTCGATGCCACAGTTGACCGAGTGGATTTGAATGGCAATGTGAGCCTCGGCGATGAGGAAATCATCGAGCCGGATGCACCGAAGGAATATCTCACTGTGGGAGCTAATGCCCTTTCGTTTGGCTGTGCTGCCGAGCAGAAGACGGTGCAGGTGAAGGCTTCGCACAACTGGACAGTGGAGAGCAGCGCATCGTGGTGCACAGTGACCAAGACTGCAAGCGGCATCAGCGTGAGCGTTGCAGCCAACAGCGATGCCAACAACGACCGCACCGCCACCATCACAGTGACGATGAACAAGCTCACCTCGACCATTGCAGTGACACAGGCAAAATACACCGAGGCACCGCAAGGACCGACATTTGAAAGTGAATATATCGACCTGTGGAGCGGAGCCTACAATGACCCGACAGAGTTTGGTCCCGACAAGAAGCCTGCTGTTGTGAATATTTCAGCACCAAAGGGTATCAAGAAATTGCATGTAACTATCAGTTCAGAGACATTGAGTAGTATGCTTCCAAATGTAGGACTTGCTACTGATTTTGACCTTGCAACCGGACTCTCTGATGATGGCGAAAACCTCACCACCGCCCTTGTGGGTCTTGGATTCCCCGTAGCCAGTGGTGGAACCGCCGACATCAACGGCACCCCCACGCCCTACGGACCTGTGCTAAATCAAACCAGTGTAGTTTTTGATATTACCTCATTTATGGAATTGCTTGTATTGCCTGGTCCCGGAAAATCAGACTTCATAGTGAAGGTTACCGACAATGAAGACAATAAGTCGGAGTGTACAATACGTTACGAAGTAAAATAACATTATAGAGTATGAAAAAGATAAAGATATTGGCATTATCGCTAATCGCGACAGTAGGAGCGTTCACTTCATGCTCTGATGACACAATAAGAGTGGATGAAGGCGAGGGAAAGATTAACCTCGATGTGACACTCGACAATGATGTGAAAGTAGAGTCGCGTGCCGATGGAAGCGACATCTCGGCACTGATGGAGGATTTCCAGCTCTACATATATAGCTCGAAGGGCTTGATTCGCAAGTATCACAAGGCAAGCGAAATCCCCACAAAGGGACTTTGGCTTATCACCGGCAATTATCAGGCTGTGGTGTGGGCAGGCGACAGCACCGATGCAAGCTACTCCCACAAATACTTCATGGGAAAAACTGATTTCAAAGTAACAAAGGGCGACAGCACAGTGGTTACTGTGACAGGAAAGATTCAGAACACTGTGGCATCGGTGGAACTTCCTGCTGCACTGAAGGATCTTATGCCCGACTTGAAAATGACCATAGGCACATCGGCAGGAACTCTCGACTTTGATTACAGCAATTATGAGAGTGCCAAGGGTTACTATATGATTCCAAAAGGCGAGACCGCCCTGAAATGGAAGATTACTGGAACTCAGGAGAATGGTACAGCCTATGTGAAAGAAGGCACTGTTGCAAATGCCAAGGGTGCAACTGAATATCAATTCTCGATTATCTACGACCCGAATCAATCGACAGGAGGCACCGGTGGTGCATCGCTCTCGGTGAGCGTAAATGCATCGGAGGTCCCGGTGGGGGAGTCGATTACGGTGACTTCGGCACCGAAGATTGTGGGAAGCGGCTTTGATATTTCGCAACCCTTCTACTCGGCATTTGAGAAGTTTGAGACCAAGCTGTCGGTGTATGTTACGGCATCAGCTCAAATCACGAGCATTAAGCTTTCGTGCGACAATGCTGAGGGTTGGAAGGCTGCTACTGGACAAAACTATGCGAGTTTCGACCTTTATACATCTGACCCCGACCTTATTGCCAAGTTTAAAGATGCAGGAGTGTATCGCCCGTCGAGCAGCGATGCTGAAGGACAGGGTTGCGGATATAATGCCGAAACAAAGGAGGATATCCAGAAGATTGTGCTGAGCAAGGCATTGCTTAACAAGTTTGCCAATGGCTCATACAATATCACCATCACTGCAACAGATGCCAACCAAAAGACCCGCACAGCAATTCTCGACATTGAGATTTCGGAAGCATCGGTAGTGACAGCCGAGCCACAGTCGTATCGTCAAGCATCGGCAGTTATTTCGGCAAATATCGCCAAGGCTGAGGCAACAGGCTTTGGTTTTAACTACCGCGAAAAGGGAACAGCCGATTGGATTAGCATAACAGATGTAACAGTTGATGATGCACACACCTTGTTTACAGCTTCGTTGAGTGGATTGAAGGGCGGAACTACCTATGAGTATCAGGCGTTCTGTGATGGCTATGTATCTACAGTAATAAAGACAGTGGCCACCAACCCCAACTTCCAGCTTCCCAACGCAAGCTTTGAGGACTGGCAGACACCGAGCGGCAAGAATGCCTACCTCGTGTATGCCTCGGGCGATGAGATGTTCTGGGATACAGGTAACCATGGTTCTGCAACAATGTCGAAGCAGCTTTCGACCCCCGACAATACATTGAAGCACTCAGGCAACTATTCGATTAAGATGAAGTCGCAATTTGTGGGACTTGGCACAATTGGAGCATTTGCTGCCGGCAACCTCTTCATCGGTCAGTATCTCGAGACTATCATTGGCGCAAAGACGGGAGGTGTGATTGGCTTCGGCCGTCCGTTCACTCAGGACGACGGACCACGCCCAACCAAGCTGCGTGGCTATGTGAAATACATTTGCGGCACAGTGGATTATGCGGCCAGCGGAAAGATTAACAATGGCGACCCCGATATAGGTGTTATATATGTGGCAATGTTTAATGGCGACAGCGACACCTACACATCAGCCAAGGGCAACAGCTATACCGGCTGGGGCTCGATAGTGGATACTACCACTGGACGACTCTTCGACAAGAATGCTGCTAATGTGATGGGCTATGGCGACAAGGAGTTCACCACAAGCACCACCGGCGACGGTATGGTGGAGTTTGAGGTGCCTATCACCTACAGTGCCGACGGCATGCCACAGCGCATCCTCGTAGTGGCATCGGCATCGAAGTATGGTGATTACTTTGCCGGTAGCTCGGGTAGCACCATGTGGCTCGACGACTTGGAACTTGTGTATGAGTAAACAGGCGTAGCGCGTGGTTGCAACGCTGTGTTGCTACGAAAAATCCTATGAATCTATGAAATCGTGCTGCTTTGAGGGACACAATATTTCCGCAAGGCAGCATGATTTTGGTATTTAGGTTTTGTGGTAGTCAGATAGAGCGGTAAATGAGGGATTCGTGCAGAAAATGTGTGGATTCTCACATTTTTCGTACATAAAATGTGTTTTACGCTTTGCCGGAGACCTGAAATTGCGTAACTTTGACCAAAATGAAGATTAAATTGAAGAAAATTCGGATATATGCCTTTACCTTGCTTGCTGTGCTTGCATCGGCACAAGAGCTGTGTGCTGCCGATATGCCAGGCGAATCAACCGAAACGCCGGTGGTGGCTGATGCTGTGGAGGGGGGCGGTGTGCAATTGGAGGAGTTCAGTCGCAAGATAGAGCAGCGCACGTTTGTGCCTAAGGGACAGTGGGTTGCCGGGCTGAGTGTGAGCTTCTCGCAGAGCAACCAGAACAACTACTCCTTTCTGATAGTGGAGGGCATCGACGGCGACACTTACAGCTTCAAGGCTACGCCGATGTTGTGCTACATGGTGAAGGACGATATGGGACTGGGCGGAAAGCTTGAGTACTCGCGCAACCGAATACGCCTGGATAATGCCGACATTGTGCTCGACTCTGAAACCGACTACAGCAACGAAAACCTTTACAGCATATCGCAAGGCTTCTCGGGAATGGGAATTTTCCGTAACTACATCAACCTCGGGCGCTCCAAGCGTTTCGGTATCTACAATGAGGTGCAGCTCAAACTGGGCTACACGGAGTCGAAACTTAGCAATGGCACCGGCAAGGACTTTACGGGCACATTCTCGCGCAGCTACAGTGCCGGTCTGGCAGTGGCTCCGGGACTGGTGGTGTTTCTCAACAACTACTCGGCACTTGAGGTGAATGTGGGAATTTTGGGCTTTAACTACAACTACACCAAGCAGATAACCGATCAGGTGAAAATAGCACACTTGCACACCAAGAGTGCCAACTTGCGACTCAACCTGCTCTCTATCTCATTTGGTGTGGCTTTTTATTTGTGATGAGTGACGATGACTACGATAGAACGATACATCTTGAAATTGCTGCTTGTGCCGGCTATGATGCTGCCACTGAGCCTCGCCGCTGCCGACGAAACACCGCAGCAGCAGGCTGATCGAGCCGCCGAGCAAGCCCGCATTGCCAATGCCAACGCTCAGGTAGCACTTGAGGCGGCACGCCGTGCCCAGGAGTTTGCCGATGCAGCCCGTCGCGAGGCTGAGGCGGCTGCGCAAGCCGTTCGCCGTGCCGACTCGCTGGGACTGAATCTCGACAGTGTGGCACGACCGGAACACATATCGCAGCCCGTCTCGGTGAGCCAAGTGGCTGAACAGATGCACCAGAATGCCGACTCACTGCTCCTGCAGGAGAGGGTGATTGTGGGCAACGACACAGTGCAGCTCATTATTCCCGAGCGTAACTTCGGTCGCTACGATCGCGGACTTTTCAATTTCCTTTTCATTCCCAAGGGTAAATGGGCTTTCGGACTCACGGCGTCTTATGGCGAATTTGACACCGAAGATGTGCAGATGCTGTCGTTTCTTAAGGATTTCAACTTCAAGGGAAGTATGTTCTCACTCAGCCCGAGTGTGAGCTACTTCGTGCGCCACAATATGGCGGTGGGAATGAAACTTGGCTATTCGCGCAACAAGTTCACCTTGGGCAGCCTCAGTGTGGATATCGACGACGACATCAATTTCTCGCTTCGCGATGTGGATTATCACACCGAGGACTACTCGGCATCGGTGTTCCTGCGTCGCTACATCGGACTCGACAATAACCGCCGCTTTGCCATATACAACGATGTGGAGCTGAAGTTCTCGAGCGGTAATGGCACTTTCACGCGCCTCTACAACGATGAGCCGAAGGAGACACGCACTCTCAGTACCAAGGCGAGCCTCAATTTCTCGCCGGGCGTGTGTGTTTTCATTCAGGAGTATGTGAGCTTCAACATTTCATTCGGAGTGTTTGGAGTGAACTACACGCACGAGACGCAGCGCACCGACGGCGTGAATGAGGGTAGCCGTTCGGGACTTGGGGCAAGCTTCAAGTTTAACCTATTCAATCTGAATATGGGTGTTGCGGTGCATATTTAGTGTTTAGGTAAGAGGTTTTTTAAAGGTATGATGTAAGAGGTAAGGGGGTTTTTAAAGGTAAGAGGTAAGGGGTAAGAGGTAAGAGAGCCTTGAGGTTGAAG
>CALZFJ010000157.1 GCA_945645715.1 uncultured Prevotellaceae bacterium
CACCTGGTTGGCGCGGTGAATGCCGGCGTAGTTCACTTCCCAACGCTCCTTGATGTAGATGTTGGAAGTGCTGAAGCGGAAGTGCGCAAGCTGACCCTGCTGGCTGGCAAGGCTCTCATCGCCGCCCTTCATGTCGTCGCCGAGCGCATCGCCGAAGCGCCACTCCGAGCTGGTGAACTTGTCGCTCTGGAGCACGTCGTAGGTGGCATTGAGCGCAGCCTGAAGCTTGTATTTGGTGTCATAGAAATTCTCGTTGGTAGAATATCCAAGCACACCTTTATCGAGGAAGTCGTCGCAGCCTGTGAGTGCAACGGCAACCAGGACTAATGCTTGTAATCTGAAAAAATATTTGTTCATAGCTTTATTTTCGTGAGTAGTTCGGGAGATAAATTTTATAGACCAATCTTGAAACCAAATGTGAACGAGCGAGCCTGCGGATATGTTCCGTGATCTACGCCCATGCTCAGGTTGTTGCCCTCGGTGAGATATACCTTTCCGACTTCGGGGTCAAGGCCATTGTAGCCGGTGATAGTCCAGAGGTTGTAGGCAGTGAACGAGAGTGCAAGATTAGAGAGGTTCCACTTGCCGATGAGCTTCTTGGGCAGGTTGTATGTGAGACGAAGCTCCTTGAGACGCATATATGAGCCATCCTGCACGAGGAAGTCGCTTGCGCGGAAGTTGCGTGCTGCATCGTCGCCGTCGAGGTCGGGAATGGTAGCCTCGGTGTTGAGCGGGAAGAATGCGCGGTTGGGGTCAACCTGCCCCGACCAGTGCTGCGAGCGAATGTCGGCATACACGTTTCCGGCTGCACCGTTGTAGAGGTAATAGTCCATCACGTTGAAGATTTCGTTGCCGGTCTGTCCCTGGAAGAAGATGTTGAGGTCGAAGTCGCCGTAGCTGAACTGCAATGGAATACCAAACACGAGGTCGGGAAGCGGAGAGCCGAGGAATGTGCGGTCTTCTGAAGTAATCTGTCCGTCGCCGTTAAGGTCCTTGAAGCGGAAGTCGCCCGGACGTGTGGTCTGCTCACCGTCGCGTTTGCCCCAGTCATACTGTGCGCTTGCCTTGATTTCGTCGTAGTTCTGGAAGATTCCGTCGGTCACATAGCCGTAGAAGCTTCCAATGGGGCGACCCACCTCGGTCTTTGTAACGAAATCTATGATGCTGCTCTCGCTGATGTAGGCACCCCAGATAGGCTCGTTGCCTGTGCCGAGGCTTGTAACCTCATTCTTGATCCACGAGAGATTGAAGCCAATGTCGAAGCTGAATTTTCCGAAGCGGCGCTTGTAGCTCACGTTACCTTCCACGCCATAGTTGCGCACCGAGCCGGCGTTGGTCATCGGGTCGCTGCTGAGTCCTGCCGACGGCACTGTAGGCACTGTGAGCAGCATGTCGCTGGTCTTCTTGTTGAAGTATTCCACGCCCATGGTGAGACTGTTCTGGAAGAATGAGAGGTCGAGACCCACGTTGAAAGTCTCGGTCTTTTCCCACTTGATGTCGGGGTTGCCGATGGTGAGGGCGGTGATACCCGGCTGAAGCTGGTGGTTGCCCATTCCGTAGGGATAATTGTAGCCGTTCACGAGGTAGGTGTAGCGCGAAAGCTCGTTGATGCGGTTGTTACCGAGGATACCCCAGCCCACACGCAGCTTACCGAGTGAGAGCCAGCTCTTTGTAGCCTCCATGAATGGCTCCGATGAGAATTTCCAACCTGCCGATACCGATGGGAAGTATCCCCAGCGGTTTTTCTCAGAGAACTTCGATGAACCGTCGATACGCACGTTGGCTTGGAGCAGGTAGCGGTCGAGCACGTTGTAGTTCACGCGGCCTATGAAGCCCACTGCAGTCCAGCGAGAGTCGAGTCCGTAGGTCTTGTCGCCGGTGTAGCCGCTCGAAAGATACCACTGGTCCTCATCGTTGCTCGGTGTACCCTTCTTGGTCGATTCCTGATAGCTGTATCGGTAGCCCTCGGCAGTCTGTCCGGCGAGTACCGTTATGTTGTTGAAGTCGTTTTTCCAGTTGAAAGTCAAGAGGTTGTTGATCTCCCACTTGTTGGTGTGGTTCTTGCGCTTGAACACTGAAGTGAGGTCGGTCATAGCGAAGTTTTCCTCAAGGTTGCCTACTTCGCCAAACTGATTGTTGGTAGTAGGCTGAGTGTAGAACGATGCCTTGAACTGGTAAACGAAATATTTCCATATTTTCGCATTGAGGCTCAGGTTCATGTCTAAGCGATGAATGTCGTTAGTGTCGTGGTAGCGGTCGATCATTGCCAGTGGGTGATTTTCGCGCCAATATCCGCGGCTGTCGTAGGTCATCACCATCGGGTTCTGGTAGAGTGCACGCTTGAACACGCTGCTTGAGCCTTGAGGCACGCGCTGGTCGCGCTCGTTGGCGTAGGAGAGGTTGGCGGTCATGTCGAGCCACGATGAAAGCTGCTGGCTGAGGTTGAGGCGAGTGTTGAATCGCTGGTAATCCGACTTGAGGATAATACCTTTCTCATCGTAGTAGCTTGCGCTGATCATATACTTGGTCTTCTCGTTTCCGCCCGATACAGCCACGTTATATTGCTGCTTCACGCCGGTGCGTGTGATTGCGTCCCACCAGTTGCCCGGAGAGTTGCGGCGAATGGTGTCGATGGCGTGATATTTGGTCTCGTTATACACATAGTTTCCGTCGGCGTCCTTGTTGTAGTAGAGGCGACCATCGGCTGAGTAGTTGCCGATTCCGCCCATATAGTCGGTCATGAGAGCATAGTTTGCAGCGTCCATCACCTCGATTTTCTTCCATGGGTTAGAGATACCCACATATCCATCGACTGTGATTTTAGTCTTTCCGGCTTCACCGCTCTTTGTGGTGATTACCACAACGCCATTAGCGGCACGCGCACCATATACGGCACTCGATGCGGCGTCCTTGAAGATTTCCACATTGGCGATGTCGCCCGGGTTGATATGGTCGATGCCATCGACGATGAAGCCATCGACAACGTAGAGCGGGTCGGAGTCATTCACGGTTCCGGTTCCGCGTATCTTGATGGTGGTGTTACCACCCGGTGCTCCAGAGTTTTGAATGATGTTTACACCCGAAGCCTTACCCTGCATTGCTTGCAGAGCCGAGGCAACCGGCACATCGTTCACGTCTTTTCCGGAAATAGAAGAAATAGATCCGGTGACGTCGCTTTTGCGCTGCACACCATAGCCTATCACCACCAGCTCATCGAGGCTTGTGCTGGCTGTGGTCATGGCTATGTTTAGCTTGTTGTTGCCATCTACTTTCACCTCCAAAGGCTTGTAGCCTACGTAGGAGAGCTGAAGTGTGGCTTTGGGAGCTACTTTAATGGTGAAATTGCCGTCGAAATCGGTTGCCACACCATTGGCAGTACCCTTTTCAATCACGGTGACACCGATAAGAGGCTCTTGGCTGTCGGCATCGACTATCGTACCGCCGACTGAAATCTTCTGTTGCGCATTGAGTGCAACGAAGAATAATGAGGCGATCAGCAACGCGGCTGTCCTCAAGTGTCTGAATTTGCTCATTGTGTAGTAGTATGGGGTAATAGTTTTGGTAGAAAAAGGAGGCGCATTGGCTTTGCTCTGCGCCTCCCCGTTTATGTTTGTTGGTTACTTCACGATGAGTGTAGCCGACTTGCCGGCAACAACCACCTTGTAGAAGCCTGCTGCAAGACCCTCAACGCTGATAGCCTGGTTGAACTTAGCAGTAGTGCTGAGCACGAGGCGTCCCGAAAGGTCGTAAACCTTAACGTCGCCGGTGGCACCGTTCACCTTGAAGCTCTCGGTAGCGGGGTTAGGATATACGCTCACTGAAACCTTCTCAGCCTTTACGTCTTCAACCTTGCCCGAACCGCCGCCGAAGTCGATAACCATATACTTCGAGTCGGGGTTCTTGGTCGGGTCGTAACCCGGCTGGCGATAGTGGCAGCAATAGAGCTGATTGTTGATAGCCGATGAGAAGAGCAGCTCGCCATTGAGGTTGCGGAGTCCGAACACCTTGTCGCCTTCGGCGTCGATGTTGCTCACGATTTCAGGTGTGCCGTCCCACTTGTCGAGGCGGATAAGTTTGGTGTTGGTTGCACCGGTGCCGTTGAGGCTACCCTCGTTCCACCAGTAGAGGCTACCACCGCACACTACCATTTCCTTAATCCAGTCGCAGCCTGTGCCGGGAGCCCAGTCCATCTGCATCTGCACCTGTGTTCCGTCGAACCAGTGGAGCTCACCGCCGTGGTGGTTCTCATTGTTCTTGTCGAAGCCTGTGGCGGCGCAGAACATATAACGACCGTCGAATACTACTCCATCATCGGGGAACGACTTGTGGTCAACCGATGGAGCCTCTGAAAAGATGTCATACACCTTGTAGTCGCGAGTCTCAGGATTGATTGCAAGAAGCTCGAAGCCTGTGCCCTCCTCACGTCCGCGGCACATTACATAGCCATTGTAGATTTCACCGAAGCTGCTCGGGTCGCAACCGTGACCGATTCCGTTGGGGCCTGCACCCGGCATAACGTCGGCAATTTGATAAGTTCCCTCCACTGTTCCGTCGGAGAACCAGACCTCGTTGCCGCACTCCTGGCTCCATGCACGGAATGTAACGCCCTTGTTGTAGTAATTCTGCATGTAGAGAACGCACGGGCCGATTGTTCCGATCTGAGTTGTTCCGTCTTCACCAAACTTAGGCTCAAGGTTGATTTCTGATACGCGGAATGTTCCAGCCTCTGTTCCGTCGGTTACCCAAAGCTCATCACCGTAGGTGTACTGGCTCTTGTCGGCAACGTCGGCCTTGAAGAACACCTTGCGGCCTACACGGCAAGGCGTCTGCCAGCGGCTTACCTCCTCACGTCCGGGGAAGTAGCAGTCCGCTTGTGCTACAAGCTGAGTACCCTCCTCTGTTCCATCGGAAATCCAGAGCCACTGCTGTGAGCCACTCTCCGAGAACGATTCGCTGTCGAGGTCGGTTGCAAAGAATGTGAAGCGGGTCTCATCAATCTGGCAGAATCCCTGAGGATTCGAGCTTTCGAGCAGGTGAATGTCGGCAACCATGTAGGTTCCGGCTTCAGTACCATCGGAAATCCAAAGCTCCTGGCCGTTCTCGCCGTCGTCGGCTGAGAACACCACCTTGTCGTTGAAGCGTGTGAGATAGCTCACATTAGAGGTGTTCACGCCGGGGTTGATATCCTTCACGAGCTTTGTGCCGGCTGGAGTTCCGTCGGTTACCCACAGCTCGCCGCCGTGCTCGGCATCGACAGCCTCAAAGAAAGCCTTGTAGCCGCCTTCTTCAGAGCCTGCAACGGTGAGAGTCTTCAGACCCCAGAAGTGCTTGTTCTGCTCGTAGTTGATTGTCACTCCATCGGGAAGCAGCGGAGTGATGCCGTCGGCAAATTCAGTTGCGCTCAGTCCACCGACAGTGAGAGCTGCAG
>CALZFJ010000158.1 GCA_945645715.1 uncultured Prevotellaceae bacterium
GTGTTATCGCTGATGGGAAGACCATCGACAACCCACAGCGGTTGGTTCTTCTGCGAAAGAGAGTTCAAACCACGCATCACGATGCGGGTTGAACCACCCACGCCTGTACCTGATTGAGCGATTTGCACTCCCGCAACCTTACCTTGAAGCATGTTGGCAACAGAGTGAGATTTGTTCTCGGTGAGACCTGCTGTGCTGACCTCCTGCATAGCATAACCGAGTGCTTTCTTGTCACGCTTGATACCTAAAGCGGTTACTACCACTTCGTCAAGCTCGTTTGTAGCTGGCTGCATGATGATGCGTAGCGCACTTTGTCCGTTTACTGCCACGGCAGCAGTCTTGTAGCCAATGTAGGAAACATTAACAGTTGCATTTTTGCCGGCAACGCTAAGGGTGAATTTACCGTTGACATCGGTAGAAGTGCCACGTTTTGTGCCTACTTCTGCAATTGTTGCACCAATAATGGGCTCGCCGTTCTCGTCAAGAACTAATCCTGATACTTTCACAGTTCCTTGCTCTGCGCTTTGAGCAACAGGAGTCCCCGAAGGAGAGGCAGCCACTGTGAGCGTTGAAAGGCTCATGACACCGCACAATAGAAATGCGGCAGCCTTTCCAACCGTCATTGAGTTTAAATAGCTATTCTTCATAACTATGAGTTTTGATTAATGTTTATAACAATAGTATAAATTTTGTTAGAGTAGTTAGTTGCTTAATTCAAGTGTTAGTTGGTTGGTTATTCAGTTTTCTTTCTCGCTGCAAATTTAATGTCAATTTTCTAAAATGTCAAAGGAATTTCCAATAATTTTTTAAAAAACTTTATTAAATTAAGTTCTTCTAATTGAATATCAACTATTTGTGAGTTCTGATTTCTGTTGCATACTGCCATTTATTCCTCGACCCCGACCGATCCCGACCGTGTGATTTCACACCAGGCTGCAAGCGGGCTTTGTAATTAACCTTTGTCACCTTAAATCTCCACGTTTTTTAACACTTTGCTCATTGTGTAGGGTCTTGAATAGCATTAAAATGTTAAATCGCTTTTTCTCGTCGTGAAACTTGGGCGATTATCTATTTCGCTTTGAGGTTTTGTAGATAGAAAATAATTTTGTAACGTGATTTTCGGGCAACTCGTCGCCAAAACCTCGGTAAATTTCAACTTTGCCGGAATGTGCTTCTGTGGGCGGCTGCAGGTGAATGTTACAGCCGGGAATCACCTTGTTTTCTTATGCGAAACCAAATAAATGAAGATAGATATGAAGAAAACGAAAAACATTAATCTTATTGCGGCTGTGCTGTGTGTATCGGCTTTCGCTCTGCCTGCGCGAGCTGAGACTGCCGAAAGCTCTCCCTTGCCCACGCTGTGGAGCTATAACGAGTGCGTGGATTATGCTAAGAGTCACAACATCAGCTTGCAGCAGTCGCAGCTCACTCGCGAGTCGGGACTTGTCGATCTCGAGGCTGCAAAGGCGCAGTGGTTTCCATCGCTCAATTTCTCCACTTCACAGGGCTTCACTAATTATCCGCGCCCTGCCGACGGCATGAAGGGTAATTCCTACTCGGGTTCCTATGGCTTCTCAGCCGGCTGGACTGTGTATAACGGCGGGAAGCGCGAGAATACCATCAAGCGCATAGTCTTCGGAAAGCAATACATTCCCATTTCCGACAGCTACAAGACCGAATTTAGCGACTATATCACCCGTAACAGCCTCTCAGCTGCAAAGGACGAGTAATTGGCTATGTGCTTTGCGCCGATGTAAGAAAAAATCACCCCTGCTGCAAATGGACTGTGGCAGGGGTGATTTATGTATGCTTTATATTTGTCAGATTTCGTAGAGTGGAGTAGGGGTGTCGTCGGCTACTTTGCCCGGCTTGATGGGCTTGGGCTTAGCGCCTTTCTTCTGCACCTTCTGCTTATCTTTCTTCTCCTTTTTCTCTTTGGTGGCTTTAGGCTTTCCTTCGGTGAGGCTCTTTAGAATGGCATCTACGCGGGCTTCGTCGCCGAGGAAATAGTTGATTTCAATCTGCACAAGCAGGTTGCTTTTCTTCGATGTCACATTGGTGAGGCATGCACGCGAGCCGTCGGGGAGAGTGCCGGTGAGGTTGAAGCCCTTGAAGCCGTCGATCTTGCTCTTGTGCAGCTGTGTGTCGTACATATTGTAGCCCGATGCCGACTTCCGGAGGTTGTACTTCAAGAAATTGTCGTCGGCACCGCTTTTGTCGAAGAGTCGAATGGAGAAAGTGAGGTCGTGCCACTGCAGTTCATAGGCAGTGGTGGTCTTGTAGGTCACATAGCCGCCGTCGGGGACCTCAAATGATAGGTTGTAGCGCTGCCATGTGAGCGTTTCGGCATTCACTGCGAGCAGCGGAAATGCTGCCACGAGTGCCAATATTGTTCTTTTCACGTTAATCTTCATAGCAATAAAATAAATTATCTTCCTCGACAGTGCACGAAGAGAACATCATTCTGTGCCTTCGTGCGGTGTGTTAGGTTTTATCAGTTCTTGTCAATTATAGAAGCCGTCACTCAGTGTGGAATGGATATGTCACTTCCCACAGGAAGAGGGCATTGCCGGGCATCGATGTGCCAGCCGAGCAGCGGTCTTTCTTCTCAATGATTTGGCAAAACTCCTCGACTGAGATTTTGTGCCGTCCCACCTCCACGAGTGTTCCCACAATGGCACGTACCATGTTGCGCAGAAAGCGGTCGGCAGTCACGGTGAACACCCACCTGCCGTCGTCGGCTTGCTCCCAGCGGGCGTGGGTGATGCGGCAGTTGTTGGTGAACACGTCGGTGTGCAGCTTGCTGAAGCTGGTGAAGTCGGTGTAGCCCATCATACGCTCAGCAGCCTCATTCATAAGGTCGAAGTCGAGCGGAGTGCGGCAATGCCAGGTGAAGGCATAGTCGAATGGCGACTTTGTGAGCGTGACGAAGTATTTGTAGGTGCGGCTTGTGGCATCAAACCGTGCGTGTGCATCGTCGGCAACACGGTAGATTGAATAAATGGCGATGTCGCGGCCCACGATGCTGTTGAGCCGGCGAATGAGCAGGTGTGTGTCGGCAATCGGCTCAGTCACATCGAAGTGTGCCACCATCATTGCGGCATTCACTCCGGCGTCGGTGCGCCCGGCTCCGGTTACGGCAATGGGGGTGCGCAGAGCTGTGGATAAGGCGCGTTCCACGCACTCCTGCACCGTTACGCCATTTGGCTGCACTTGCCACCCGTGGTAGCCGGCTCCATTATATGCCAATCGCATGAAATATCTCATCACAATCTTTCTCGTTTCGCCACATGTGGCGTGGCGTTAGCTATAATAATAAGCGTGGGCGACTCACGGTTACAGTGTGCGTCGCCCACAGCATGTTTTTAGTCTTTCTCGAGATAGGTGTAGCCATAGAGACCTGAGCGGTAGTTGCTCAGGAACTCGCGTCCCTCCTCGGGAGTGATTTTCCCGGTCTTCATCGAGTGAGTCACCCACGTCTCCACGTTGCGCACGAGTTTCTTGGGGCTGTATTGCACATAGTCGAGCACTTCGGCAACGGTTTCACCGTCGATAACCTGGTCGATTTCGTAGTGGTCTTTATACACGCTGATGTGCACGGCATTGGTGTCGCCGAATAGGTTGTGCATATCGCCGAGAATCTCCTGATAGGCACCCACAAGGAATACGCCCAGATAATACGACTCATTGCCCTTGAGCGAGTGCACCGGCAAGGCGTTGCTCACGCCGTGGGGCGAGATGAAGTTATTTATTTTGCCGTCGCTGTCGCAGGTGATGTCCTGAATGGTAGCCATCTTGGTGGGCTTCTCGTCGAGGCGGCAGATAGGCATTATCGGGAACACTTGGTCGATTGCCCAAGAGTCGGGCAGCGACTGGAACAGCGAGAAGTTGCAGAAGTATTTCTCGGGCAGCATGCGGTTCACCTTGCGGAACTCCTCGGGAGCGTGCTTCATCTCCCCTGTGATTGTGCTCACATCGCGTGCTATCGACCAGAACAGCTTCTCAATCATTGCGCGTGTGCGCAGGTCGAGCAGCCCCAGGCTGAAGAGGTCGAGAGCCTCCTCGCGAATCTGCAGGGCATCGTGCCAGCTCTCGAAGAGACGCTGCTGGTTGATTTTGTCCCAGATGTCGTAGAGTTCGCGGGCAAGTTCGTGGTCGGTGTCGCTGATGGTGTCGGTATTGTCGTCCCACTCAGGAAGAGCTGTGGTTTCAAGCACCTCAAAGATGAGCACCGAGTGATGAGCCGAGAGCGAACGCCCCGACTCGGTGATTATGTTAGGCTGTTTCAGCCCGTTCTTCTCGCACACATCGACGAGCTGCGACACAGAGTCGTTCACATACTCCTGAATTTAGTAGTTCATAATGCTCTAGCTGGCGCTGCTTCGTGTGCCGTCGTAATCCACACCGAGTCCGCCGCCAATGTCGATGAAGTCGATGTCGAATCCCATCTTCGAGAGTTGCACATAGAATTGTGTAGCTTCGCGAAGGGCATTCTTGATGCGGCGAATCTTGGTAATCTGGCTACCGATGTGGAAGTGAATGAGCTTGAGGCAGTCCTGCATCTTGTATTTTTCGAGCATGGCAAGAGCCTGGAGCAGTTCGCTTGAGTTAAGGCCAAACTTGCTCTGGTCGCCACCCGACTCCTCCCACTTGCCGCTACCCGAGCTTGATAGCTTGATGCGAATGCCCACATTGGGGCGAATGTTGAGGCGCTTGGCGATGTCGGCAATCAGCTTCAGCTCATTGAGCTTTTCTACCACAAGGTAGATGCGGCGTCCCATCTTCTGCGCAAGCAGGGCAAGCTCCACATAGTTCTCGTCTTTATAGCCGTTGCACACGATAATCGACGGACCGTCGATGTTGATTGCAAGCACCGCGTGAAGCTCAGGCTTCGAGCCGGCTTCGAGTCCGATGTTAAACTTGCTGCCATGCCCCACAATCTCCTCAACCACCTGGCGCATCTGGTTCACCTTGATGGGATATACCACAAAATTCTCGCCCGTGTAGTTATACTCCTCGGCAGCCTGCTTAAAGCAGCGCGAAATCTTCTCAATGCGATTATCGAGAATATCGGGGAAACGCAGCAGCACAGGCGACGTGAGGTCGCGCACCTGCAACTCATCCATCACCTCTTTCAAATCAACCGAAGCACAATCCTCGCGTGGCGTAACAGCCACATGACCTTTCTCGTTAATAGAGAAATACTTCAAGCCCCAACCACTGATGTTGTAAAGCTCCGCACTGTCTTCAATGCGCCATCTTCTCATTTCCTAAAAAACTTCTCTTTGTTAAGCGTTAATAAAAAGCATAATCCTCCCATTTCGGGACATAACCCCAAAATTAGCTACAAAAATAGTGCAAGGCGAGCGAAAAACAAAATAAAAACGGCAGTTTTTAATTTT
>CALZFJ010000159.1 GCA_945645715.1 uncultured Prevotellaceae bacterium
CCAGGCTCACGCCGCTATACACATCAAATAGCTGCATACCGCTAAAGCATATACCCCATGGCTTCACGCGGCCTTCGGGCACTGTGAATCCCTCGGGAAGCGCGTCGAGCGACTGAAAGCAAAGCTCGCACGGAACATGTCCCTCATATTTCGACAGAATCTGCTCGCGGAACTGCTGCTCGAAGTCGCGGCGTATTACCCACACGATTTTGCCGAATCCGGCTTTGATGGCATCATAGATGCTATAGTCCATAATGCTTTGTCCTTGCGGGCCAAGTGTGTCGAGCTGCTTCAGACCGCCATAACGGCTGCCCATACCTGCTGCTAAAAGGAATAATGTAGGTTTCATCTTTTTATTCTCCTCTGTTTTTGTAGTGTTATGGTTTAATTAAAGTTTTCTTCTCACAACGCCTTGAAGGCAAACACGATTGTGCGCTTATAGGTGTCGCCCGCCTTCAGCTCCTGCGATGGGAACTGAGGCTTGTTGGGTGCATCGGGCACACCCTGGCACTCTATTGCCACGCCGTCGTAGTCATTGTAGCTGCGTCCGCTCTTGCTAATGGGCGAACCTGCAAGCCAGTTACCCGTATATACCTGCACTGCGGGCTGATCGGTGCTCACTTCGAGGGCACGGCCGGCAGCCTCGCAAGTGAGGCGGGCAATGCACTTCAGCGTCTTGTCCCAGCCATCTACGAGCCAGCAGTTGTCATAGCCCTTGCCATAGTTGAGTGCCGGGAAATCAGCCTTGATGTCAGCGCCAAGAGCCTTTGGAGCTGTAAAGTCCATGGGCGTACCGGCAACGGCAGCCACCTCTCCGGTAGGAATCAGAGTGTCGTCGGTAGGCACATAGTTAGCGGCAGCAAGCCACAGCTTGTGGTCGAGCACCGAGCCTGTATTCTCGCCTGCGAGGTTGAAGTAGGCATGGTTGGTAAGGTTCACGATAGTGTCGGCATCACACACAGCCTCAAAGTCGGCACGAAGCTCGCAGGCGTCGTTCCACGTGTATTTCACCGTCACCTTCATGTTTCCGGGATAGTTCTCGTCGCCATCGGGGCTTACGAGAGTGAGCACCACAGCGTCACCTTCGAGCTTGCTGTCCCAAATCTTGTTCTGGAAGCCCTCCGGTCCGCCATGCAGAGCATTCGGTCCGTTGTTGATAGCAAGCTGATACTGCTTTCCTCCCACGGTGAACTGTCCCTTGGCGATGCGGTTGGCATAGCGTCCGGGCACCTTGCCGGCGCACGGGCCATCGTAGAAGTAGTCGGCAGCATCGGTATATCCAAGCACCACATCAGCCATATCGCCCTTAGCATTAGGCACGATAGCCGAAACGATGCCGGCGCCGAGAGCTGAAATCTCGACGCTTGCACCGCTTGCGTTAGTCAGTTTATAGATGGCAATTTCGCCTTTGGGCGATGTTGCCACACGTTTCGTCACGTTCATTATCTTCACCTGATTTTTATGAAATACGGCGTGCTCCGTCGCTGATAACTACGTCGTACACCTTTGGCTCGTGGCCATACTTTGCAGCAAATTTCTCCTTGGCAGTTGCAATGAACTTATCGTAAAGCTCATCTTTCACCAGGTTGATTGTGCAGCCGCCGAAGCCGCCACCCATGATGCGCGAACCGGTCACGCCGCACTCCTTAGCGATGTCGTTGAGGTAGTCAAGCTCCTCGCAGCTCACTTCATAGTGCTTCGACATGCCTGCGTGGGTCTCATACATCTTCTGTCCTACGGTCTCAAAGTCGCCTTTCTCAAGTGCGTCGCACACTGCGAGCACACGCTCCTTCTCACCGATAACATACTCGGCACGCATGTAGTCTTCCTCCGAAATCTCGTCCTTGATGCGGTTAAGGTCGGCCATCTCTGCATCGCGTAGGGTATCCATGCCAAGAGCCTTTGCTACGCGCTCGCACGACTGCCGACGCTTGTTGTAGGGTGAATCCACAAGTTCATGCTTCACCACTGAGTCAACAAGCACGAGCTTGTAGCCATCGGCCTTGAAGGGGAAATACTCAAATTCGCCCGAACGGCAGTCGAGGCGCATGAGGCAGTCCTTCTTGCCATGAACCGAAGCAAACTGGTCCATGATTCCGCAGTTCACACCGCAATAGTTGTGCTCGGTCGATTGTCCGATGCGGGCAAGCTCATATTTCTCAATCTTGTTGTCGTTAAACATATCGTTGAGTGCATAGGCAAAGCACGACTCAAGTGCTGCCGACGATGAAAGTCCGGCACCGAGTGGAATATCGCCTGCAAAGATTGCATCAAATCCCTTCACTGTGCCACCACGCTTGATAGTCTCGCGGCATACACCGAAGATATAGCGTGCCCACTGCTGCTCGGGTGCGTCCTCCTCATTGAGTCCGAACTCGGCATAGTCGTCAATATCGATTGAATAAACTCTCACTTTGTCGGTTCCATTCTCCTTGATTTTGGCTTTGATGCACTTGTCGATTGCTCCCGGGAACACAAATCCGCCATTGTAGTCGGTATGCTCACCAATGAGGTTAATACGGCCCGACGATGCGTAGAGTAATGCTCCGTCGGCAAAAAGCTCCTTCAGTAATTCTTTGATTTTTTCTTTCATTTTATTAGTTTTAGTTGATTAAGTAAATTGTCACACTATTGGTGGTTTATTTGCTCCAAAATTAGAAATTTTTTTTGAATCTGCAAGTATATTTTTATTTCATATTTTAGTGAAATTTGTTCAATAACCACCAAATTCTGCATTTTTTGCAATTTTTAGAACATAAAGGCTCCGCATTCTTGCTGCGGAGCCTTAGTTTTTGTCATTTCACATCGATAGTCACAGTGCATGGTTTCACGCCTTTGGCTCGAGCCTCAAAGGTGAGCTTGCCAGCCGTTTTCCCGGCTTGCACTATTGCCGTGAGTGCTCCGCTGAAGAGCGGCATCTCCTTGCCTTGGAATGAATAGAGGCAAGTGGGGTCGCCATTGGCGGTAGCACGGAAACTGCCGGCACCGGTCACGTTGAATTTCACCAGTCGGTTGTCGGTGGGCACTATGTTGCCGTCTTTGTCGGCTACCTGAACGGTCACGTATGCCAGGTCTTCACCGTCAGCAGTCAGCGCAGTCCTGTTCACGGTTGCCACCAAGTGATGCGGCTTTCCGGCTGTGCGCACGGTCTTTTCCATAGCCTTGTTGCCTTGTGCATCATATGCCACCACTTTCACCTCACCCGGCTCATATTTCACCTCGTTCCACATTAGGCGGAAGCGGTTTTGCAGCGTGGAGTCGTTCTTCTCGCGCACTCCGCAGCTCTTTCCATTTATGAACAGCTCTGCCTTGGGATAGCTTGTATAGACGAATACCGGCGTCACCTTTCCTTCGCGTCCCTTCCAGTTCCAGTGCGGAAGCACGTGCAGTGTGGGGTCTTTCTTGTTCCACACCGAGCGATACAGGTAGTAGCGGTCCTTGGGAAGCGACGCAAGGTCGATGATTCCGAATACCGAGCTGTGGTTAGGCCATGCATCGGTATCGTAGGGCGAAGGCTCACCGAGGTAGTCAAAACCGGTCCACACAAACTGTCCTATCACCCACTCATGGTCTTCGTCGCGGGCGAAGTCATAGTCGGGGGTGTTGCTCCACGAGCATGCCTCATTGTCGTAGCTGCTACTCTGGTGGTCGGGGTGAATCTCAGTGTGGTGCTCTCCCCACTTCACGGGGAAGTGATATACACCGCGGCTCGACACCGTCGATGCAGTCTCCGAGCCGAGAATCAATCCCTGCGGAAGTCGCTTGTAGCACTCATCGTAGTATTGCGGCTTATAGTTGAAGCCGGGAATGTCGAGAGTGGCAGCAAAGCCATTGTCGAGCACCGACTTTATCTGGTCGCAGCCGCAAGTAGCGGGACGTGTGGGGTCAAGGCGGTGAATGATATCCTGAAGCATCACCAACTCATTCATTCCCACCGGGCTCCACTGTCCTGTCACCTCATTGCCTATCGACCACATCACCACTGCCGGTGAGTTGCGGTAGTGCTTCACCATGTTCTCCATGTCGCGCTCAGCCCATTCATTGAAGAAACGTCCGTAGCCGTTGGGCGACTTCGGGCGGAAGCTCCAGTCGTCGAATGGCTCCACCATAAGCATCATTCCAAGCTCGTCGCAAAGCTCCACAAGCTCAGGTGCAGGCATATTATGCGAGGTGCGTATGGCATTCGCGCCCATCTCCTTGAGCAGTTCCACCTGATGGCGGAGCGCAGCGCGGTTTACAGCTGCTCCAAGCGGACCGAGGTCGTGGTGGTTGCACACGCCCTTGAATTTAGTCACCTTGCCGTTAAGGAAGAATCCCTTTTCGGGTATATAGTTGATTGAGCGAATTCCGAAACGTGTGTCATAGCTATCCACCACCTTGCCGTCAAGGCTCAGCGTGGTGCGTGCCACATAGAGCGCCGGGTTCTCCGGACTCCAGTGCTGAGGCTTCTCCACATAGAAATTCTGTGTGAACTCCTGTCCGCGTGCAATGTATTCATTTTCCTTGCTTGCCACTTCCTTGCCGTCAGGGTCGAGAATCACGGTTTTCACCATCACTTTCTCACCCATAGGCCACTCTTCTTTCTGCTTTGCTCCTGCAATTTCCATGTTGAGCTTAATCGTGGCAAAGTTGGGTGCAACCTCGGGAGTGGTCACAAAGGTGCCCCACACAGGAATGTGCACACGGTGAGTGTTAATCACGTGCACATTGCGATAGAGTCCGGCTCCGGGATACCAGCGCGATGCCTGCTCAAAGTTTTCAAGATCCACCTCAAGCGTGTTCACACCCAACTTCACCGCATCGGTCACATCAATGTGAAATGAGTTGTAGCCATAGGGCCAATATCCCACCTCTTTGCCATTCACTTTCACGTGTGCGTTACTCATAGCACCGTCAAAAAGCAGTGTAATAGCACGGTCGGCAGTCGATTCCACCTCAAAAGTAGTCTTGTACGAGCCTTTGCCTATAAACGGAAGTCCACCGGTGCGACCGGTTTTCCACGTAGCCACTTTCTCGCCATTCTGCTCCACTGCCACTTTCTGCAGGTCGTTGTTGCGGTCGAAAGGTCCATAAATAGCCCAGTCGTGCGGAACCGTCACCGGCTCCCACTGCGATGCGCTGGTCACCTCGCCGCGGCAGAACTGCCACGAATCCTTCAGCAGCGACTCTTGGCGAGCACCAAGAGCCACTGTAGAAGAAATCATAGCAGTCAATAAAAATGCTGATAATCTCATTTTCATGCTGTGTTATAGGTTGTTTAAATAGTTTATGTCAATCATAACCACCCTCTCTCACCTCTCACCTCTTACCTCTTACCTCTTACCTCTTACCTAATAAACGGCTCAAGAGCCTCAGTAGGCGTACCATTGTCGAAGCAACCCTTATTGTAGCCATC
>CALZFJ010000160.1 GCA_945645715.1 uncultured Prevotellaceae bacterium
GCAGATAGGCGGAGGTCGTGTCTCAGAGCCTGCCGCACACGGCATCACCGAGCAGCTGAAAGCCCTCGGATTTACCACCGACCGTATGAAAACCGGTACCCCGGTGCGCCTTGATGCCCGAACGATAGACTTCTCGAAGGCTACTGTGCAATATGGCGAGGACGATTTCCACGGCTTTTCCTATCTTCCCACTGTGAAGCGTGTGCTGAAGCAGCGACCGTGCTGGATTATCAGCACCAACCGCGAGGTGCATGACATTTTGCGTGCAGGATTGCCAGATTCTCCTCTCTACAATGGTCAGATACGCAGCATCGGTCCGCGTTATTGCCCCAGTATTGAGACGAAAATAGTCACTTTTGCCGATAAAGACGAGCATCAGCTCTTCCTCGAACCTGAAGGGGAGACTACACAGGAGTTTTATCTCAACGGATTCTCCTCGTCGCTTCCTATTGAGGTGCAGTTTGAAGCTTTGAAGCGTATCCCTGCGCTGCGTGATGTGCAGATTTACCGCCCGGGATATGCCATTGAATATGACTTTTTCGACCCGACACAGCTGCGCCACACGCTCGAAACAAAGCGCGTGCGCAACCTTTTCTTTGCCGGTCAGGTGAATGGCACCACCGGCTATGAGGAGGCGGCAGGGCAGGGGCTTATCGCCGGGATCAATGCCCACCAGAACTGCGTGGGTGGCGAGCCTTTCACCCTCGGTCGCAATGAGGCTTATATTGGCGTATTAATCGATGATTTGGTGACTAAGGGTGTCGATGAACCATACCGAATGTTCACCTCTCGTGCCGAGTATCGCATCTTGCTCCGTCAGGACGATGCCGATATGCGCCTCACAGAGCGCGCCTATCGCCTTGGACTCGCTACCGAGGATAGATATCAGGTGATGCTGAAAAAACGCGAAAAACGCGATGAAATCGTGGATTTCGTGCGTAATTTCTCTGTACGCACTGCAATAATCAACCCTCGCATACACGAGCTTGGTATCGAACCGCTCAAGCAGGGACTGAAGCTGCGCGACCTTGTGCTGCGCCCACAGCTCGATATAGCTAAACTCTCGAAGGTGATTACACCTCTTGCCGAATTAATCGATGGAATCGATGCAGAACGCCGCGATGAAATCGTTGAGGCTGCCGAAATCCTCATCAAGTATGAAGGCTATATAGACCGCGAGCGCGTGATTGCCGACAAGATTTCACGCCTCGAAAGCATTCGTATTCGCGGAAAATTCGATTATAGCTCCATTCATGCTCTTTCTACTGAGGCACGACAGAAGCTACAACGCATCGACCCTGAGACCGTGGCGCAAGCATCGCGAATACCGGGTATATCACCAAGCGACATCAATATATTGCTGCTGTTGCTCGGACGATAGCTAAAAACCTCGATGAAATGGGATTAATTGAATAGTGTTTCACGTGAAACACATGAATCCAATAGGTCTAATAGGTCTAATTAGTCGAATAAGAGAAAATTAATTTTAGAAACAAAATATAGATTATGGAATTAGAGAAAGAAAACTTGCTGAAAAGCGTTATTCGCGACATTCCCGACTTTCCTGTTGAGGGAATCTTGTTTCGCGACCTGACCACTGCATTTAAGAATCCCGATGCTCTGCGCATCATGAGCGAGGAACTCAAAAAGCTCTATGCCGACAAGGGTATCACCAAGGTTGTGGGCATTGAATCGCGCGGATTCATCGCCGGTGCTATCCTCGCACACGATCTTAATGCCGGTTTTGTGCCTGTTCGCAAGCCGGGCAAATTGCCTGCCGATACCATCAAGCAATCCTACACCAAGGAATACGGCGTAGATACCATCGAGATTCACAGCGATGCAATCGATGAAAACGACGTGGTAGTGCTTCACGACGACCTCCTTGCAACCGGCGGCACTATGGCTGCTGCCTATGAGCTTGTGAAGAGCATGAAACCCAAGAAGATTTACATCAGTTTCCTTGTGGAGCTGTCGGATCTCAATGGTCGTGCTGCCTTCCCGGCTGATGTGGATGTGACCACGCTTGTGACCTATTAATCGAAGATTTCACGAATGTAGGGAGATGACTTGCAATCCCTGAAAACATCGATGATTACGTGTTGCAATCGCACTTTTTGATTGCAGCGGCTTTTGCCGACATTAAACCATATTCTTTGCCTATTGCAAAAATCACCGATTAAATGGCATTTTGCAATAGGCAAATTTGCAAATTCTACCCGATGAATACGCGAGAAGACCTAAAGGAGAAAGTGAGTATGCTGCCCAATTCGCCGGGCGTATATCTCTACTACGACAAGGAGGGTACGGTGATTTATGTGGGAAAGGCGAAAAACCTGCATCGCAGGGTGAGCAGCTATTTCAACCGCATTCACCCCATAGCACGCACCAATATACTTGTGCGCAACATCTGCGACCTTCGCTACACCGTTGTGGGAAGCGAGGAAGATGCACTGCACCTTGAAAACAGCCTTATAAAGCAATATAAGCCGCGCTACAATGTGCTGCTCAAGGACGATAAGTCATATCCATGGATTTGTGTCACCAAGGAGTCTTATCCGCGTGTGTTACTCACCCGCAAGACTCCCGACCGTGGCGGAAAATACTACGGTCCATACTCCAATGTGCAGATGGCACGCACCGTGCTCGAACTGCTGCGCGAAATCTATCCCATTCGCACCTGTCACAACACAATCACCGATGAAACCGTGGGCAAGGGCCGTAACCGCATCTGCCTGCAATATCACATCAAGAATTGTCTCGGCTGCTGCGAGGGGCGAATCAGCAAGGAGGATTACGGCAAATTCATCGATGAAATCAGGCAAATCCTAAATGGTGACATTCAGCAGTTGTGCGACTATCTGAAGGACGAAATGAACTCGCTCGCTGAGCAACTGCGCTTCGAGGAGGCACAGGAGGTGAAGGAGAAATATCTGCTTGTTGAGAAATACAAGGCAAAGTCGGTTATCGTGAGCGCTCAGATTCATGATCTCGACGTATATTCGGTGACAAGCGACGACGACAGCTACTATGTGAACCACATTCACGTGAACAACGGAGCTATCGTGCAATGCCTGACTCTCGAATATCGCAAAAAACTCGATGAAACCGTTGAAGAAGTGCTTTCTCTTGCCATTGCAGAGATTAACAACAAGTTTGCACGCCGCGTGAAAGAGATAGTTGTGCCCGTGATGCCCGACTCCGACTTTGAGGGCGTCACTTTCACTATTCCGCAACGTGGCGACAAGAGCAAGCTGCTCGATATATCGCTACGCAACGCCAAGCAATTCATGCTCGATAAACTGAAGCACGCTGAGAAACTCAATCCTGAGCAGCGTGTGATGCGCACCCTCACCACCATGCAGCGCGATTTCCGTCTTTCGGAGTTGCCTCGCCACATAGAGTGCTTCGATAACTCCAATATTCAAGGCACAAACCCTGTGGCATCGTGTGTGGTCTTCAAGAATGCGAAACCATCTAAGCGCGACTATCGACACTTCAATATAAAGACAGTTGTTGGGCCCGACGATTTTGCATCGATGAAGGAGGTGCTAACGCGCCGCTACACGCGCCTGGTGAATGAAGGTGAACCTCTGCCACAACTCGTGATAGTTGATGGCGGAAAAGGACAGCTGAGCGCGGCAGTGGAGGCGTTTGACGCTATGGGGCTGCGTGGAAAAATTGCGCTTGTGGGAATTGCCAAGCGACTGGAGGAAATATTCTTCCCCGGCGACTCGGTTCCGCTTTACATCGACAAAAACAGCGAATCGCTGCGTGTGGTGCAACACTTGCGCGACGAGGCGCACCGATTTGGTATCACACACCATCGCAACCGCCGCAGCAAGGGACAGACGCATTCAATGCTCGACGATATCAAAGGAATTGGAAGTGTTTCACGTGAAACATTAATCAAGCATTTTCGTAGCTTAAAGCGAGTTAGCGACGCATCAATCGAGGAAATTGCCGCTGTGATGGGTCCGGCGAAAGCTCGGCTTATTTATGACGCATTGCACGCAGAAAAATCCGATGAATCCGTCGACGGATAACGATTCCATCGGCTAAATTCCTTGTTTTGCAACGCGATTTGCTGTCGATTCAGTTTCTTGTGGTATCAAAGCCAACGATAACGAATCCATCGATAAATTTCAAACATATTGCTGTGGCGCCAATCTGCGCCATTAAATCAACTAAAAGGTAACATAATATGAAATTAGTAATTCAGCGCGTAAGTCGCGCTTCAGTGACGGTAAACAACGAATTAATCGCTGAAATCGGGCATGGACTAATGATTCTTGTGGGTGTGGTGGAAGGCGACACTCGTGAGGATATGGAGTGGCTTGCCCAGAAAGCTGCCAATATGCGAATCTTTGATGATGCCGATGGCGTGATGAACCGTTCGGTAATCGACGTAGATGGCGAGATTCTTGCCGTGAGCCAGTTTACCCTCGCTGCTTCTACCAAGAAGGGCAATCGCCCCAGCTACATTCAAGCTGCCGGGCACGCTCTCGCAGTGCCTCTATATGACGAATTCTGCGATAAAATCGCTAAATTTACCGGAAAATCCACAAAGAAAGGCATCTTCGGTGCTAATATGCAGGTGGAGCTTATCAACGATGGACCTGTGACCATTATAATGGATTCAAAGCTGAAAGTGTGATTCTGTCCCCTACCTGTTGGCGTTGATTTGCTGTCGAAGCAACCGACATTTCTCTTTGACGCTCGTGAGGTGAAAATATTTCGCCCCACATGGCGATTATTCGTGGTTTTTGTGTAGATTTGCATTGTCAATAACTCAATTGCTAATTTCAAAGGATATGACAATAGATGAAGCACAGAGAATGGTCGATGACTGGATACACACCTATGGGGTGCGCTACTTCAGCGAGCTTACCAACATGGCGGTGCTCACTGAGGAGGTGGGCGAACTCGCGCGGGTGATGGCGCGCCGCTTCGGCGACCAGTCGTTCAAGAAAGGTGAAAATCCCGACGCGCTCCCCGAGGAGCTTGCCGATGTGCTGTGGGTGCTCATTTGCATCGCCAACCAGACCGGCGTGAATCTCACCGAGGCCCTAAAGCGCAGTTTTGAGAAAAAAACGCGTCGCGACGCAAATCGCCACTTAGATAATGAAAAATTGCGACCTCATGGCGACAAACCCGAAAATGACTGAAAATCGCGGCGAGAGCACATTCTGAGCCACATTCGGAGGCTGCGTACGGCATCGCTCAACTGCTTGAGATTTTAAAATTTGATTTTTCACGGGCAATTACCTACGTTTACAGAATTTTCAAGCTGCAATTTTCTCCACCAAAAGACACATTGTAAAATTTTTTCAACACACAATAAGAACAACTCAAAAAAATTATAGGATTATGGAA
>CALZFJ010000161.1 GCA_945645715.1 uncultured Prevotellaceae bacterium
GCGCTCACCGGTCATTACATTAGTGAAGGTGTCGCCGGGGCGGAGGATTTCGGCATAGATGCTCATGTCGATATCCACATCGGTGTCGTTGCCGTGCATCATCACAATCACTCGGCGCGAGGGCGATTTGCGCTCATACACGTACAGTCCGTTCTCGGGCATGAAGTGCTTGAGCGAGCCACGAGAGATGGCATCGTTGCCGCGGCGCCAGTGTGCGAGGCGGCTCAGATAGTCGAAGGCTTCATTCTGCAGCTTGGTGCGACCTGCGGCGGTAAACTCGTTGTGGCTGTCACCCGGAAATCCGCCGGGAACGTCTTGGCGCACACAGCCATCGGCAACTTTGCGGTCGCCGTGCATAAGCAGCTCGGTTCCATAGTAGATTTGGGGAATGCCGCGAGATGTGAGCAGGAATGTCACAGCCTGCTTCCACGAGAGCAGATTCTCGGGAAGAGAGGGGAGGAAGCGGTCGGTGTCGTGGTTGTCGAGGAAAGTGAGCACGTGCTGCGGGTCTTCATAGAGATAGTCGAGCGAGAGGCGGTTGTAGATGTCGTTCAATCCATCTGCCCAAGGTAGGGTGGTGGCAGTGAAAGCC
The DNA here is from genome assembly GCA_945645715.1 of uncultured Prevotellaceae bacterium. Taxonomy (GTDB): domain Bacteria; phylum Bacteroidota; class Bacteroidia; order Bacteroidales; family Muribaculaceae; genus CALZFJ01. The sequence continues at coordinate 593 of CALZFJ010000161.1, forward strand.
TTCGGAGCCATGAGCATGAGCGGGAAGTCCATCACAGTGGGAAGATTGGTGCGTCCCTTGAGATTGAGGCGGCTGCGGTCTTGCCAGAAAGCAGTTCCTGCAGCTTCGCCATACCAACATTCACCCACGATGTTGTAGCCGGGATATTCCTTCTGCACATCGCGAATCCAGTCAGCCATAGCGAGCATGTCGGCGTAGGGGTAAGTGTCCATGCGAATACCGTCGATGCGGCTGTATTCAATCCACCAGATAGAATTTTGTACTAAATACTTCAGCACATGCGGGTTGCGCTGGTTGAGGTCGGGCATATCCTTCACAAACCAGCCATTTACCGACTTGTCGAGGTCGTGCCGGCTCACGTAGGGGTCGTTGATTGTAGAGAGGCGGAAGTTGGTCATCACATCGCCGTCGGGGTGATTGAGCCACGAGCGCTCGGGCAGGTCGCTGAGCCATGGGTGAGCGCTTCCGCAGTGGTTGAAAATCATGTCCATTACCACCTTCATGCCGCGCTCGTGAGTCTTGGCGATGAGATCGACATAATCCTCGTTTGTGCCAAATCGGGGATCTACGCGATAATAGTTGGTAGTGGCATATCCGTGGTAGGAACCACCGGGCATATCGTTTTCGAGTACCGGGTTGAGCCATATTGCAGTCACTCCGAGCGAGTCGATATATCCGAGGTGGTCGGCAATACCTTTCAGGTCGCCGCCATGACGTCCGTTAGGCTTGTTGCGGTCGATTTCCACCGGGTGGTTCATCGTGGAAATCACATTGTTTGTGGGGTCGCCATCGGCAAAGCGGTCGGGCATGATTAGATATAGCACATCGCTTGCATCAAATGTGGGGTGAGGACGACCGTCGCGGGCACGCAGCTCATAGGCAGCCTTCACGGGTTTCTTCTTGCCTGCATACTTGAAACTGAAATTGACCGTAGTGCCGGGCTTCACGTTGGCAGTGTTGAGATATACGAGCTGATAGTTGGGGCTTTCGAGCTTCACGATGCTGTCGATAACAGCTCCCGAAGCATCGGAGTCAATTGAAGTGATGGCATCGCGCACGCCATCGCCGTGCACCATAATCTGGAGCGAAGTTTGGTTCATTCCAGCCCACCAGAAAGGAGGCTCAAACTCGAGTTTCGGGGTATTTTTGGCAGCCGAAGCCGTTAGGCACAACGCAAGAGCGGCAGCCGCACACAGAGTTTTTAGGTTCTTATGAATCATAATGTTATAAGTGATTAGTTAGAAAAATTTCATTGTGGGTTATTTTTTGATGAGGCGAATGTAGTCGATCAGGGCGGTGTTTTCTGTGCCGTTCATATTGACGCAGTAAGGCTCGACGTACATGATTTGGAGCACATTCTTGCCGCCGAGAAGTTCCACGGCGAGGCGGTTGCTGAATCCGGTGTTGAGCCACTCGCCACTGCCACGCTGCGGCATCACGAGAGCACCTTGCAGATGAGTGTTCACGAAGAGCATACGCACTGCACAGCGGTTGTCGGTGTTGATAGGACCGTTGCCGTTGGCATAGCGAAGATCGACATAGTAGGTGCCGGCAGCAGGAACTACTACAGGGATTGAAATGTCGGTATTTGTAGAGGTGGTTATCTCTACAAACTGCTTTGCGCGAGTGCCCTCGATAAGCGAAGTGCCCGGAGTGGCAAAATCCTCGCATTGGTAGATTTTTACTGCATCATCGGCGATAATGTCGAGTGGGCGGCTCATGAAACTTGCATATTTCGCGCCTTGAGCCACAATGCCCATTGATGCGAAGTTGCCGCCTGGGTGACTGATGAGTGCCGAGGCTGAGGGAAGCATATCGGCAGAGCCATTAACCACGCGCAGATACTTCATTCCGGCAGCCGGATTGAGCACCGAGTCGGTGCCTTCGAGGTGTGCTGCAACAGGAGTGTCGGGCATATCTTCGATTGTGGTTACAGTGGCTTTCTGGGAGTATTTGCGACCTTGCTTCATGGTGATGTGAATGGTGTGCTCGCCCTGAAGCGAAGCAGGGAAGAAATTGTCGTCGGTGTGGCGGCCGTCGATTTCAATTTCGGCAATTTCATTACCTGCGCCTTCAATCTCCACATTGAGCACGGCATTCCGATAGCGGAAGCCCTTGATGCTCATTGCCTCGGGGAAGCAAGCGGGGATAAACGGGTTGAACTCTATTCCACCCGTCTTGAATTCCATTCCGGCAAACACACGGAAAACCATTGCCACATTGCCGGTGCAGCTCCACAGCTGTGCATCGCTATTGACGGGAGTGCCGCTATAATCGCCGGTGGAAGCCACAAACAGCTCCTTGTGTGTGCCAAACAGGGCTGCGGCGCGATACATGGCACCGAGACCGCGGCGCAGCACATTCTCATTGCCTACGCGAGCGGCAGCAATGTTCCAGTAAGCCTGGACGAAAGGCCACACTGCATCATTGTGATAGGAAGAGACCTCGGTGCGGCGCGGATAGATAGAAGGCGTACCGAAGGTGGTGATTGGGGTGCTCTCCACGAGAGTTTCGGCGCGGTCGTCGTCGGCTACGTCGAAAATCACGCTCAGGGCTTGTCCCAGATTATCGAGCGATGGCGACTTCACAGGCGTAACGCCGCCATAGAGATAGGCTGAGTAGTAGCCCTTGTCTTCTTGCCAGAGATTCTGGTTGATAGCGTCCTTTATGCGCTTGCCCTGCTCCTTGTAGTCGGAATCAACGCCGAGAATTTCAGCCATCTCGTCGAGTGCAAAGAAAGCCTGAGCGAAAGCCACATTGGTGCCGAGGCACATCGATTCATATATGTCCTTAGGCTGCATCCAGCGCGGATAGGATTGCGAGCGCCAGTCGAGGTAGCTCTGCTCGCCGTGCATAAGTCCGGTGGCGCGGTCGAGAGCCACGAGGCGGTCGTCTTCGATTGAGTTGCGGGCAACATTGTAGGCATAGCGAAGCCATTCCTCGCTGCCTGTGACCTTATATATTTCCCATGCAGCCATAATCCACACAATGCGGTCGGTAGAGACGGGCCATGAGCCTCCGGTGCCGGTGTCCTGAATTATTCTGTCGTTTTTCACCTTAGCCTTTAGGCTCTCGATGGCACGGTCGGGGTCGAGATAGGCGAGTGCGAGATAGATGGAGTAGCTCACATCGCGAGTCCACACTCCGTCCCACTGCACACCGGCACGGTAGGTGCCATCAGGACGCTGGCAACGCACAATGTCGGCAATAGCCATATTGTAGAGGGCATCGACGAGGGTGTAAGGTGATGAGAATTGCGGGAAATCGGGGTTTTCAGCCTCGATTTGCCAGGAGTGAGAAGCATCGTCGGCTTCAATCGCGGGATTCATGGTGAGAGTGATGGCGTAGATGCCCGGCTCGCCGGTGGCGTTGAGGTATCGTGGATTCTCGTAATCCCAGTTGAGAGGTGCGATATTACCGGCTATGCCGATACCACGGAAGTCTTCCTTATATACCACGTCGCCGGTGGGGGTGGTGTAGAAGCCTTTGCTGTCGAAACTTTCGAGAATTTCGCTGATATCCACACGGAGAGTCCACTGCACATTGTTGGCGAGAGGCTTTGGCGTTTCGCTTGGCTTAGCTTGGGGCACGCCAAACGTCACTGTGGTGTCGATACCCACGATGGCATAGTGAGCCTTTCCCACAAGCAGCTCGTTGTCGCGTGAATTGAGCGACAGGCGGAACTCAAGCAGCGACGACACGTCGGTTTCACGCGGCGAGCGATAGTTCGACTCAATATAAAGCGGACTTTTGGCAACAGCCACCCATTTACCTTGCACCACACTGTCGGTGGTGACGGTATAGACGTCGTTCTGTGAAATCACATCATCGCTCATGCCTTTCTGCTCGCGACACCCGGTTGCAAACATGCACAATGCTGCCATACAACAAAGCATATTTTTTATTCTCATAGTAAATTTGCCTTAATTAATAAGCGGATATAGGGCAAATTTAGCGAAAATACTTGCAACCTACAAGCATTAGTGGAATAAAAATTATCGTCGGTGCAAAGAGAACCTATTTGCGAGTGTTAAAATTGTGTTATAATCTGCCGTTTCAGCGAAAAAAATGCACTAATCGGCAGATTATGATATAGTATATTTCGCCATTTGGAAAGAAAAATGCTTCAATCGGCAGAAGAAGCCACAATATCTTCTGCCGATTGCGATTATCTGTTTTCTTGAGAGGTTGCAGCGTAGGGGGATTTTTTGTAATTTTGTGGGCTGAAAGGAGATTATTTTTTATGGCACGACGTAATTCAAGCAGAAGAGGAAAGACGAAGCAGGGCGGTGATGCACTGCGTTCGCTGCGGAACAAGCTTATAGGTAGCGCATGGCTGCTGACGGTGGTGGTAATTCTCTACTTCATTGTGCGCTTTATCAGCGCAACAAACGCTGCCGAAAATGCCGCTCAGGCTGCTGCTGTGAGCCGTGAGCAGCTGATGCAAGTGGTGCTGCCCGATGGGGTGCCTTCGGTGAGATGCTCCTACAAGGGATATACGGCTTATTTCAATAGTGAGTTGCACATTCCGAATGTGGTGATTTATGAGCTTACGGGTGCTGAGACTGATGGCGTGCAGCAACGATATAAGAATTTTCTCACCGATGAGCGTGTGAAGGGGTGCGCCAATCCCTGGGACTACAGCTACTCGGGATATGACCGCGGACACATGGCTCCCGCCGGCGACATGAAGTGGGACGAGGAGGCAATGCGCGAGTCGTTCTACATGACCAACATCTGCCCGCAGGTGAAGGCTCTCAATACCGGTGCG
>CALZFJ010000162.1 GCA_945645715.1 uncultured Prevotellaceae bacterium
GTGAGAGGTAAGAGGTAAGGGGTGAGAGGTTACTGGTTACGGGTTACTGGTGAGGTTATGCTTTTTTTATTATAATATTGAATGACTATGACATCTAAAATTCTTAACATTGTTCTTGCTTTGGCGGTGGTGATTCTCGCCGTAGAACTGTATCTTGCCAAGCAGAATACTGCTGCGATACAGCCGGAGGAAACTGGAGAAATGTCGGCTCTCACAGCGATTGCCCAACGCACGAGTGTGCGTGCATACTCCGACCAACCTGTGGAGGAGGAGAAAGTGGAGACTTTGCTTCGTGCCGCCATGGCTGCTCCTACGGCTCGCGATTGTCGCCCGTGGGCGTTTGTTGTGGTGAAAGACCGCAAGGTGCTTGAAGCTATCGCCGACACTCTGCGTAATGCCCGAATGGCAGCCAAGGCTCAGTTGGCAATTGTGGTGTGCGGTGATATGACCAAAGCCATTGAGGGCGAAGGTCGCGACTTCTGGATTCAAGACGCTTCGGCAGCTACCGAAAACTTGCTTATTGCAGCCACAGCCCAAGGACTTGGCGCAGTGTGGACCGGAATCTATCCGAGTGCCAAGCGCACACAGACGTGCCGCGAGCTTCTTGGACTTCCTGAGCACATCATTCCGCTCAACATCATTCCCATCGGCTACCCAGCCGGCGAAGTTACCCCCAAGGATAAGTGGGACCCCACAAATATCCACACCGACCGCTGGTAACCTACTGGGATTCTGCTTGTTATATAAAATGGCACAAGTAGCGAAACCGCTGTTTCCGAAACGGCGGTTTCGCCACTTGCATTATGAGGTATCACTTTGAGATTATTAGTGTACTTGATATTTCCTGCATTGTGTATGCTTAGCACCGGTTAGCGGTGGGGGTGTTGCTCGAGGGTGAGGAGGTACTGCTTGCGGTCGGTGCCGGCGGAGTAGCCTCCAAGGGTGCCGTCGGCGGCGATGACGCGGTGGCAGGGTACGATGATGCACACAGGATTCTTGCCGTTGGCATTGCCCACGGCGCGAACCGAGTCGGGGCAGCCCATCATTGCGGCTTCTTCGGCGTAGCTCACAGTGCTGCCGTAGGGTATTTGCTGCAGCGTAGCCCATGCTTTAGCGCGGAACTCGGTCGTCTGGGGCAGGTCGAGCCGTACGGTGAAGTGGCGTAGCGTGCCGGCAAAATAGTCCTTCAGCTCCTTAATGGCATGTGCGGAGATATTGTTCCCCACCATGGTGCTGAGTTCAGGCTCGGTGTCGCTAAATGAGCACTCGCGCACACCGTTGTGAGAGGCTTTCACCACAATCCAGCCGATTGGCGATTGCCAAGCAGCGGCAAACTCTTCGTTTTGCAGCTCGTCGGTGCTTTTGACGGCAATAGGCTTCAATCCGAGTTTTTCAGCCTCGCAAAGCATATATTGGTAGGCTTCGGCATAGTCGTTGGCAATGACGCCATCGAGAATGGCATTCTTTATAGCCTCCTTTATCAAGCCGATTTCGCGGCAAGGCTCTATGCCGAAAGTAGCCATAATCTCCTCGCCGGTGACAGGCGGCTGGAAACAGCGCACGCGGTCCTTCTCCTCAAGTTCCACGAGCTTTTGGCGCACAAGGACGAAGTTGTCGAGGAAACGGCGCACCTTTTCCTGGTTTTTCGAGGTGATGTCGGCTTCGCAGAGCGTCATTAGGTCGTCGATGTCGTCGCCGGCATCGAAGAGGAGGCGTCGCACAGCTGAGTCGGTCACTTCTTCTTCCACAAGAGCAATGGGGCGCATATGCAGGCTCACGAGCTTCTGCACGTACTTCATGTGCTCGTTCATGGGAAGCTTCATGCGCTTGAAGATGCGTGGAATCATCTTTTCGCCTATGAAGTTGTGATTGTGGAAAGTCCAGCCGATTTTTTCATCGTAGCGCTTTGTGAGGGGCTTGGCGATGTCGTGAAGCAGAGCAGCCCATCGGAGCCACACCTTGTCGCTTTTGGCAGCCACGTTCTCAAGTACCTGCATAGTGTGGAGGAAATTATCCTTGTGCCCGCGTCCCTTCACCGTCTCCACCCCACACAGGGCAGCAAGCTCGGGGAAGATGATAGGCAGAAGACCACACTTATTGAGCAGCATGAAGCCACGCGAGGGGTGCTTGGCAGCCATAATCTTCATCAGCTCGTCGGCGATGCGCTCCCGCGAGATAATCTCTATGCGCTTGCGGTTACGTCGCAGAGCCTCAAATGTTTCGGGGAATATGTCGAAGTCGAGCTGAGTGGCAAAGCGCACTGCACGCATCATTCGGAGCGGGTCGTCGCTGAAAGTGATGTCGGGGTCGAGAGGAGTGCGTATGATGCGGCGTTCCATGTCGCCTATTCCGTCGAAGGGGTCAAGCAGCTCACCGTAGCGTTCGGCGTTCACGCAGATAGCCATAGCATTGATGGTGAAGTCGCGGCGGCGCTGGTCGTCGTCGAGCGAGCCGTCTTCTACGATAGGTTTACGGCTGTTGCGGTCGTAGGACTCACGCCGTGCACCCACAAACTCCAGTTCGATACCACGGCTTTTCACCTGGGCAGTGCCGAAGTTGCGGAAGACGGCGAGCGAAGTGCGCTTGCCGAGGGCTTTAGCCACAGCTTCAGCCACTTCGATTCCGCTGCCTACGGTCACGAAGTCGATATCCTTAGATGGTCGGTGCAGGAAGATGTCGCGCACATAGCCGCCTACCACATAGCATTCGCGGTGCATTGTGTCGGCCGTACGTCCTACGATGTGGAATATTTCGTCGTTGAGGTGTTTGTTTATCAGATCCTTCATTCCTTCATTGAGCGGATAGCTACATTAGCCTGAATAGCTACCGTAGCGCAGGGGTTAGTAATAGAGTAACTCGGTGATTTCCTCGGGGGCATTGGTGATGCACTCAAGGCGGTCGTTGCGGACTACATAGGTGTTCTCGATACCCACAGCCCCTACGTGAGGAATCACGAATTTTGGCTCAATGGCTATCACGTTGCCTTCTTCGAGCACGTCGCGGCTGCGAGGGGCAAGCACAGGCAGCTCGTTCACCTCGATGCCGACACCATGCCCGATGAATCCGGCTTTCTGGGTGTGTCCCATGAAGTAGTCGTCCATTCCGGCAGCAGTGACCATCTCCATAGCCACTTCATACATGCGCTTGGCTTCGCAACCGGCATGGAACTCCTTTGCCAGGCGGTGGTGAATGTCGATTGACAGTTGATGAGCCTTTGCGGCAGTCTCGTCGAGACGGCCTACGTAGAACACGCGAGTCATATCGGTCATATATCCGGTGAAATTACCACACATATCCACCATCACTGTGTGTCCCGGAGAGATAGCCGAGCCATTGCAGCCCACCGGGAGCGAAAGGTCGAGCCCGGCACCACCCATAGCGAAATCATAGGGTGAAGGATTGTCGGCATTGTCGCCGGTGAGGAGGTTGCCCATGAAAAGCTCCATTGAACCTCCGGCGATGCGGAACTGCCCCAGGCAGCCCTCATTGCGCAGCACGCGCTCTATCTCCACTTGCAGCTCCACATCGGTCATTCCACCGCGGTAGATGCGCGGAATGCGGCTGTAAGCCATCGTGTGGTGGACGCCGCTCTCGTTGAGCCGTGCAATTTCGTAGGGAGTCTTCACAGCGCGACAACGGCGCAGTACGTCGCTGCCATTGGCAACTTGTGCGTCACCGAAAATCTTGCGCAGACGCTCCACGGTGCTGTACGGAGCAGTGTCGAGCTCAAGGGCGATAGTTGCCGGCATTGCAGGGAGCATTTCGGCAATCTGTTCGGGCTTGCGAATGTAGCGCACATTGTCGCCCGAAAGTCCCACCGGTCGGCGCACAAAATAGGTAACCGAGCCATCGGCGGTGATATAGGTGAAGCCGCAGAATACGCGGCCCGAAGTGTAGTAGAGGTTGGCGTTCTCGCTCACGAGAATAGCGTCGATTCCTTGAGATTTCAATCGGTCGGCAATGCGCCGGTTGCGCAGAGCCATTTCATTGCTTAATCCATGAGGTATCATAATATTGTATGTTTATCGTTTATCGTATAGCGTTTATCGTGTGTGATTGAGACACTTGTTTATTCTTTTAGTTTCAGAAAATAGCGGGTAAACTCCGGGAAGCTGTCAAACTTCATGTCGAAGCCCGAGCAGCTGCCGAATCCCCAAGAAGCGTATGCAAAATCTATGCCTGCGCGGTGAGTCTCGTCGCAATCTCCTTGCGTGTCGCCAAGATAGATGGGGCACTTCAGTGCGTGGCGAGAGATTAATTCCCTAATGTTTTCACTCTTTGGCACACTGCGTTCGCCGTAGGTGAGGGAGTCGGTGAAGTAGGGTGTAGTTCCCGAAAACGCCATGAAATTGCGCAATCCGTAGCGGCTGCAGTTGCTCACCATGAAAAGCTTGTAGTGCTGCGAAAGTCGGCTTATGCCATCGACCACTCCCGGATAGAGCTTTCCGCCAAGGCGGAGCATCTCGGCATCTTCCACTCGCGAAATCTCGCTCAGAAAGGCGCTACGGTCGAGATTGATACCCAGTCGCAGCATGAGGTCGTCGAAGATTCCATCTATAGGAGTACCCATATATGCTTTTATTTCATCATCGGAGAAGGGGAAATCCACACCATGGTTGGCGAAGCAGATGCGCCATATTTCGCAATAGGAAGAAATGGCGTCCCACAGTGTTCCGTCCATATCGAAGATGAGAGAATCAACGTTTGAAGTGTTCATTGCAATCGGGGGGCTTATAAGTGGAAAAAATTATTTAAGGATAATGCCTACTTCGGTGAGATGCGACAAAGTGTCGGTGTCGAGCGACTGCCACACTACAATTTTTGTCACCTCGCCGGCGCGAGTTCCGGCGCGAAGCGGGGCTTGTAGCTGGTAGAGAGCACCAAAGCCGCTGCCGAGCCAGTTGCCGGCACTGTCGGCAAGATTCAGATTCACGCGCTTACGCTCAATGATAGAGTCGTTGCCGAAAATGTCGATTGTCATGCTCAGGTTGCTGAATGTAAACTCGCTGTCGTGGCGCACGGCAAGTGATATGTTGTAGCGGTGAGTGGAGTCGGCATAAGAGGGTGTGAAATGTAGCGGCGACTCCTTCAGCCAGCCACAAGCCGGAATATGACGGAACTCCGTAAAATCGGTATGCTTGGGCTTACAGGAGCCCAAGCATACTAATAACATTATCATTGCAGCCAAAGCCTTCCGGTGAAGGTTATTCCTTTGGCGCGTTGTTCTCTTTGTTGCCATTTGGTGCATCATTGCGCTTTGGTTTTGGCTTTGGCTTTGGGCGGTTGTTACCTTCGGGGTTGCCTTGCTGCTTTGGGCGGTTGTTACCTTCGGGGTTGCCTTGCTGCTTGG
>CALZFJ010000163.1 GCA_945645715.1 uncultured Prevotellaceae bacterium
AGGGAATTGCTATTTCTCGCAGGAGAGCCTCGTTGCGGATTGCGCCATAGAGCAGCAGGTGAAGGCGTGAAGCGAGAGCCGGCTTGTGCTCGGCGATGTGCTTTGTCACATTCAGCAGCAGGTCAAAGCCCTTCACGGGGTCATCGAGACGTGCGGCGCCCATCACGAGCACCTTGCTGCCGGGGCGTACACCCCAAGCATCGTCGGGAAGGCGGTCGCAGAGGAAATCATCTACGGGGAAAGCGTTGGGAATGATGTCCATTCGTGCGTTCTCCATGAGGTAGCTCTCGCGGCAACGGAAGGCGAGCCAGTTGCTTACAGCCACAAATGAGAGGTTGCGGTGAGCCTCATAGAGAGCCTTCTTGCGCAGCAGAGTGAAGCGCGAGAGGTCGCGGCGCCGGCGCGAGCGGAGGTATCGGCAGGTGCCGCACTTGTCCTTGTAGCGGCGGCAGTCATAGGCATGGTGGCACAGTCCGGTGCAGTTCCACATGTCGTGCATCACCCACACCACGGGCTTGCCAAGGGCGCAGATGCGGTTGATGGAGCGCAGCGAGAGGGTGCCCTGGTTGATCCAGGCAAGCACCACCACATCGGCTTCGCGCACCAGGGGGTGCGACGAGAGGTCGCGGCCGAAGCGGGCGGTATCTGCTTTGAAGAGGTTTTCGCGTGAGAATCCGTTCTGGAGGAAAATCTGAGCGCGTTCGGCAAGAAACACAGTCTTGTCGGCAATCGGTGATGCCACCGACACCACGCGAGGGTCGCTTGTGCGGCGATCGACCACGAGCAAGTGGGCATCAACGCCATTGGCGCACAGTGCGTGCATCAACCGGAGCGACGCTACTGCCGCCCCGCCTTGTGAGTCGCTTTTATTGATGATAACTACCCTCATGTGGAATCTGTCGGTCTTATGGAGTTAAGCAGATAGTCTTAATTGAGGCTGCGTAGCATTTCGAGCACATCGCAGCTGCTGAGTGCGCGGTCGGCTTTGAGCCGCTCCACCATCGATGTAATCACCGAGTGTACGTTGCGGTTCTTGAACGTCTGGAGCATATATTGGAAGTATTTGTCGAAGATTCGCTCCACTTCGTCGTTTTCGAGCTGGCACGATGATTTCCCCTCTTCGCAGGCTGCGTCGAGGAGAGCCTGGCGTAGTTTCTTATCCACCACGCCCTTATCGTGTAGCATCTTGCGGCACATGGAGTCGGCGATGGTCATTCCCAGCGTTACTTGGAAGCGCTGGAACACATCTTGCCACGCCGAGGAGGGGGAGAGCAGCGGATTTCCTACGGAGTAGTATTGTGGCACCATGTTGATGCAGTCGAGACCGTCACCGTCGATAGTTACGCCAATTAACAGGTCTTCAGCATCGAGAATGGCGAGAGCCACCGACATGCCTGCTACGCCATAGCATTTGTCAATTTCATCTCTGTATTTCATAATAAAAGAGTCCTTTCGAGCTTGCAAAGAGGCACACGAAGCATGCATCTTGCAATTTTCCCACAAAAGTACACTTTTTTCGTCACTTATTCAAACTTCGCAGAATTTATTGCCGGGCAGTCAGAAGAGTGAGCGATAGACGGAGGTGAGGTGCGAGTAGAACCTGGAGTAGCAGAGCCGGGTGTCGAACTCCTCCTTGGCGGCGGCACCGATGCTGTTGCAACGCTCCGGGTCGTCGAGCAGATGCTCTATGGCATCGGCGAGAGAGCGGTAGTTGTCGGGCGACACGAGGATTCCGGTGCGACCGTCTTTCACATATTCGTGCTGTGCGCCATTTGTGGTGGCGATGTGGGCCTTGCCAAGCATCATATATTCGAGATTGGTGAGACCGAACGGCTCTTTCCACACCGAGGGCAGTACGCCGAAGTCGCACTGTGCGAGCAGTGGCTGCACATCGTCCTGGTAGCCCAGGAAAGTGACGTTGCGCAGTAGCTGGTTGGCTACGATGAATGCCTTTATTTCTCCCATGTATTTTGTTTCTCCGGCACCGATAATCACGAGGTGATAGCGATCCTTATCGAGCTGTGTGAGTGCTCGCAGAAGCACCGATACGCCCTTTTCGGGAGCAATTCGGCCGTGGAACATGATGAGTCGCTTATCAGCAGGGATATTGAGCTTCAGGCGCAGATCTATTGCCTTATCGACATTCTGCAACTTGTGGTGCACGCTGTTGTGTATCACCGTGATGCGGTCGGGGTTCATGCCGCTGCGACTCTCAAGGAATGTGGCTTTTGCGAGTTCCGACACGAAGATAATCTTGTCGATTTCGCGATACACGCGCTTGTATATGGGACCGCGCTTAGGCTTAGCCACGGTGTGGCAGGTCATCACCACGCGAGTGTTCTTGTTTTCAGAGATTTTGCGTGCGAGCAGAGCTGTGGCGGCGTCTTTGGCATTGTGCACGTGCACAATGTTCTTGCCCCGCTTTATGAGGCGGGCAAAGCGCAGCGCGCTTTCGATGTCGGTGAGTCCCTTTAGCGGCAGAATTGAGATAGGCACCTCAAGCTCGCGGAAGCGGTTGAGAATCTGCCGGCGGTTGCGTGTCACTATTTCGATGTAGGCACCGTGTGTGCGAAGTTCCGAAGCAAGGTCATAGACGTATTGCTCGGCTCCTGCCCATTCTTTATCAGAAACAATATGGAAAACGTTGATAGCCATTGTGCGGAAATATAAGGGAACAATAGTTTTTCTAAGAATTGGTTTAGATGAGGCGACTTACCGCTGCGTTACAGCAACTATCGGTGTCGTCGGCGAAGCAGCTTGTAGGTGGCGAAAGCCGAGTGGGCAGCCGTGCGGCTGATTTCAAGCCCCTCACGCCCGTCGAGGCAGCCAAGCCGGCGCAGATATATTCTCAAGAAAGCCGTAGCCGCCTTCACATAGGGCGTTATGGCTGAGGCGCGACGGCCTTCGGTGGAAAGTATGCGCGAATTTATTGTGGCATACCGTTCCTCCTTGTGCCTGTATTCCAAGGGAGAGCTGCAGCGGTGGTGGATAAGGTGTCCGGGGATAGGCTCAGGGCGTAGAGTGCCCGGGAAAATCACCGTCTCGTGCACATCGCGCAGATTCCAGCTTGCATATCGCTTGTCGAAGAGGCGAATGGGGCGGTCGGGCTGCCAGCCGCAGTGGCGAATGGGCACATCGCAATAGTAGTTGATGCGGTTGAGCGAATAGATACGGTGGGTGAATCCCTCACGCTTCAGTGCGATAATCGACTGGCGAAGCTCCTCATCAAGAAACTCGTCGGCATCGATAGAGAGAATGTAGCTGTTGGTGGAAAGCGACACTGCATACTGCTTCTGTGCGCCATAGCCATTAAAGCGGCGCTGGGTTACGATGCAGTCGTAGTGCTTGCAAAGCTCCAGAGTGTTGTCGGAGGAGAAAGAATCGACCACAATAATCTCGTCGGCTACACCTTGCAGCGACTTGAGGCACAGCTCAATGCGGTCAGCCTCGTTATAAGTAATGACTGTGGCGGTAATTTTTCTCATCGGTGACACATCTTTATATTCTGTTGCAAAATTACTGCAATCTGTTAATAATGACAAATAAAAAGCGGTTTTTATTTTGAAATTAGGTCGATAAGCCGTAACTTTGCAGTGTTATGGTTTCAAAATAGGGAATGCCGTGAGATTCGGCAACAGTACCCGCTGCTGTATTTTCCGCTGAAACTGCACCACAACCACTGATGCCACGACCCCTGAAAGTGGCGTTGGGAAGGAGGCGCAGCCGAGGAATAAGCCAGAAGACCTGCCATAGCTTATTGTGATAATATCAAAGAGAGCCTTCGGGATTTAGGGCATCGTTGATTACCGGCAAAGCCTTGCGGGCAGCCGGTCACTGCATTGTAGCCATGCTGCATATTCAAGAATTATCACAATCAGCTCACCGCACACTACCTGTGTGCGCGAAGATTTTGCAACCGTAACACTCATGTGCCTCAATGTGCACACACTCGTGGCTGCGGCATAGCTATGCTATGCTCACACGCGAGGAGATGGTGACAGAAAACTTTTTATTATAAACTTAATATTTAAAAAAATTCAAGAATATGCAGAAAATTCTACTCTCAAGCATTTTTGCCCTGTGCGCTATTGCAGCACAGGCACAAGACGAAGTATCAAGCGTTGCAACGTTTGAAGAAACCACACTCGAAGCCGAATCGCATTGGTTTGGCGACACCGACCCCGAGGATCAATATACCGGCGTGGTTTATGATTTCTACAGCGGTCGCTATATGCTCACGGGCACGAGGCACAGCAGCTCTTGGTGGAGTGGCTTTGCACTGAGCAACGAAACATCTACCGAATATACCGACCTTACTCACCAGTTCCGCTCGGCTGCCGGTGGTGCACACTCGGGCAGCAACTATGCCGTTTACTACCACAATGCCTGGGACAAGGAGGCGCGCATCTGCAACATATATGATGAGGCCGGCGCTCAGGTGAGCGGAATGTATGTGACCAATGCAGCCTATGCCCTCAATGTCATCCTCAATGGCGATGCCTATGGCAGCACTCCATTTGCCACCGGCGATTACTTCAAGATGATAATCAAAGGCTACGACATTGAGGGAAATGCTATCGGCACAGTCGATTTCTACCTCGCCGACTACCGCTCGGAAAACGAAGCCGACCACTATGCACTCGACACATGGAAGTGGTGCGACCTCAGCTCGCTTGGAGCAGTGTCGATGCTTCATATCACATTTGAGACTTCGCAGAACAATGAATATGGAGCCCTCACACCGCTCTATGTGTGCATCGACGATATAAACTATGACGGCGACACAGGTGTTGCAGCAATCGCTGCACCGGCTGCCAAAATTGCCGCTATGGGCAAGAACGTGACTATCACAGCTGAGGCAGCAGGCTACACAGCCGAGGTATTCAGCACAGCCGGCACACTTGTGGCATCGCAGCGTGGCTGCAACGGAGCGACGACACTCGACCTCAGCGAGCTTCAGCCCGGCATCTACATTGTGCGTGCAGCAGGAGTTGCACAGCGCGTAGTAATCCGATAACAACCCTGTTCAAACGGTTCGGAAACAACACTGTTTCTGCCAAAGGATAGCACAAACATATAGTATTATTGTAACATTAAGTGATGCTTTAATTCTTATTTTAATACTGAAAAACACTCTAATACTATTGAAAATCAGCTTTATAGCGCAATGACATATCTTAAAAAAACATTTTAGGATATTGTTGAAAATGAAAAAACTGCACGCAATTTGCACTGAAAATTGCACGCAGTTTTTTCTTTTTTCCTGACTTCGTCACTCAAAAAATACGTATTTTATAACTGATTGATAAACAATATTTTGTATCTTTGCGT
>CALZFJ010000164.1 GCA_945645715.1 uncultured Prevotellaceae bacterium
GAGATGTGCGCACCTTCGACACGCCTGAAGGAAAGAAAGGTGAAAACATGGAGATAGAAGACGGTGTGATTGCCCGCGATGGCTGGACTCTGATTGACGACTCAAAGAGCCTGCTTTTCGACGGTGACCCCAAGTGGGAGTGGGTGACCGAGCGAAAGAACACCAACGGACAAGACTGGTACTTCATGGCCTATGGCACCGACTATAAGCGTGCTCTGAAGGACTATACCCGCTTTGCAGGGAAGATGCCTTTGCCTCCGCGCTATGCTTTCGGCTACTGGTGGTCGCGTTACTGGCTCTACTCCGACAAGGAGGTGCGCAATCTTGCCAAAGACCTGCGCAACTATGGCTTCCCCCTTGATGTGCTCGTGATTGATATGGACTGGCACTACACCGAGAAGGACCGTGGTGGCTGGACAGGCTGGACCTGGAACAAGGAGCTTTTCCCCAACTACCGCCGTCTGCTCAAAGACCTCAATGATGACAACCTGAAGGTTACCCTCAACCTGCACCCTGCCGACGGTGTGGATTGGTATGAGGAGAAATATCCCGAGGTGGCACGCGCCATGGGTGTGGACCCGGCAACGAAGCAGCGCATCGACTGGCTCGGCAGCGACAAGAAGTTCATGACCACGATGTTCGACAAAATACTCAACCCTATGATGGCTGACGGCGTGGATTTCTGGTGGCTCGACTGGCAGCAGCACATCTACGACCGCAAGCTCACCACGCTGAAGAACACTTGGTGGACAAGCCGCTGCTTCTTCACCAATATGCAACAATACACTGAGAAGCGACCGATGATATATCACCGCTGGAGCGGACTCGGCAACCACCGCTATCAGGTGGGATTCTCGGGTGATGCCATTATCACGTGGAAGTCGCTCGACTTCCAGCCCTACTTCAACCACACTGCCTCGAATGTGCTCTATGGCTATTGGAGCCACGACCTCGGCGGACACATGGGCGGCATCGACCGCGTTGACCCCGAAATGTACACGCGCTGGATGCAGTTTGGCGCGATGAGCCCCATTATGCGCACGCACTCCACCAAAAATATTAAGCTCAAGAAGGAGCCATGGGTATTCGACTACGACATCACCCTTGTGCTTCGCAACACCGTGCGCCAGCGCTACACCATGGCACCCTATATCTACTCTATGGCACGCCGTGCCTATGACGATGCCATTGCCCTGTGCCGCCCGATGTATTACGACTATCCAAAGGCGCAGGAGGCTTACGACTTCAGGAATGAGTATATGTTTGGCGACCAGATGCTGGTGTCGCCTATCACATCGCCGATGACGGGAACATATTCTGTGCAGAAGACGTGGCTTCCCGAGGGCGAGTGGTTTGAGCTTGCAACCGGCACGCTGCTCAAGGGTGGCAGCACGGTGGAGCGCACTTATGCTATCGACGAGTATCCGATATTTGTGAAAGCCGGCGCCGTGTTGCCGTTCTACACCGACAAGGTGCAGAATCTCCAGGGCAACGACGAAGATGTGGTGGTGGCTGTATTCCCCGGTGCCGAGGGCGGAAGCTTCTCGATGTATGAGGACAACGGCGACGACCAGAAATATGCTACTGAATATGCCACAACGGCACTCTCAAGCCGTGTGGAGGGAAATGAGCTGACTGTGACAATAGGAGCACGCAAGGGTAGCTACAAGGATATGCCTGCGCAGCGCCGCTTCAGCGTGAAGGTGTATAACCGCTTCCTGCCAATTGCTGCCACCGTGAACGGCAAGCCTGCCAAGTGCAGCTATTGCGGCGAAGACTTTGCTGTGATAGTTGAGGTGCCTGAGACTGACTGCTCGGTAGAGAAGGTGGTGAAACTCACTTTTGCCGACACAGCAGTGAGCCTCGATGGCATGAAGGCACGCGCACACCGCATTGCCAAGGAGATGGAGGCAATGAAGTATCGCGATGCCGGAGTGGTGTTCCGCCAGCCGTTTGGAATACTCGGCAGCGTGAGTGAGGCTATGGACTATGCCAAGCTTGCTGATCAGCCAATGGTGGTGAGCGACTTTATGGCAAGCTACAAGCGTCTGCCCGAGTTGTTGAAGGCTCAGAATCAGAACGAGGAGCAGACCGCAGCCTTCCTCAAGGCAATCGACTGGAAAGAATAAGGATAAAGGGGGATAGGCACACTGTCCCTGCCTTGGCGTGAGTAAAATGGAATGAGGGTGAAGCACCGCTGTGGTGAATCACCCTCATTCTTCGTTCTATCACTTTTGGGATTATGCTTGCATATCATTGACGTGAGTGTAGGTGCCGGCGGCTCCGCAGTGAGAGCAGTGGAGGTCTTCGTGCACGGTGACAATCTTGCGGTGCTCGCGAGAGGTCTCGGTGCGGTCAATCTCTTTGCCGCCACGGGAGGTGACACGATAGTTCACGTTGTCGTAGTAGCTTGTGCCGCCGTCGCGGTAGTCGTCGGTCACAAGGGTGTACATGTGCTTGCACGAAAAACAGCGGTTGAAGCTCACCCATTTCATCCAGTTTTTCCACTGGAACCACAGATAGGCAACGACGAGAATCACCAAGAACCAGTTGAGCCCGCCTGCAAAGAAATAGAGCAGCTCGGCACCCAGAATCAGGGCACAGGTGATGATGATGCGGTAGATGAAATTGGGCAGGAACGGAATGTAACCCACAAACTGCACGATGGCAGGAACCAGCATGAGCACGCAGTGGATATAGAACACGAAGACAATCAGGGCGATAATGCCAACAACCAGGGCGATAATCACGCTGAGCCATGTGGGGAGCTTCCAGTTGAAGAAGTTTTCGTGAATCCACTTGGTGATGCCGCTTTCTTCATCGGTGATGTCAGCCACAGTGTTAAATTCAGCCTTGGTGGTGATGGGGCTGGTGGTCATTCGTGCAGTCATCGAGAGCGACTGAATGTCGTTGGCAAAAGGCATGATAGAGAGAATCCAGCCCATCGACTCCGAGGAGGCATAGTCGTAGTGATGCACGATGCCGTCGCGGTAGGTAACTATCAGCCCTTTGTGCTCCTTGTCGCGAGCCTCGTCGTTCACCTTGAAGTTGTAGAGAGCCACAATGTCGTTACCCGATTTCTTCACAGTGGTGGCATAGCCGTACCATTCCTTGTCGATTTCAGCCTTTTTGGCTATATCTACGGTGAAGTGGCGGCTAATCCATCGCGGTGTCACGATAGCCATTTCGTCCGATTTATATAGAGGTGTGCCGAAAGCCATAATCGGGAACAATTCGCCCGAAGTGAAGGTGAACGTCTCGCTGCCACGGCGCACGGTGGTTTTCTCGGAGTATTCGTTCTTCTTCTTGTTAGGCGGTGTGATGGCAGTGAGCAGCACGCGCTCACCTTTCTCGAGATAGTCGTTATCAACGTTGATGCGCTTCGCCACTATCATAGAGTCGGCAATGAGGTTGGCACGCACAAAGCCGCGATTGCCGCTTGGAGTCTCCACCTGGAATGCAAAATTGTAGCGGCTGTAGGCGAGAATGCGGAGCGAGTCGCCACGACGCACGTCGGCAATCTTCTGAGCTTTCCCGTCTTTGATTTGATATCCTTTAGGGGTGTCGTAAATGGCACCCGACTGTAGCGCTGCAACCGTTGTGGGCTGATAGTCATCGACATACACGCTCCTTGCCGAGCCCGAGAAGAGAAGATAGGGAATTACTACGAAAGCAGTCAGAATGCCTACAAACCAGCCACTAAAGCGCGTCATTTCGGGTACGTCGAAGCCTAAAAATGGCGCAAACTCCTTGATGCCTTCGTAAGTAACGCCTATTTCGTCCCATAATTTCTTGAAAAAATTAGATTTTGCCATACGTTCTTCGGTTTTATGGTTAATTGCCGTAAAGTTAGTGAAATTAAACTAAAATGCAATGATAAGAGGTGATGAATTTGAAGAAAATGCCTAAATTTGGGGCTTAAATTATGGAATACCGTAGTATGAAAATAAAATTGACAGCAGAGGCGATGGTGATTTGCCTTGTAGCGCTGGCGGCATCGGGCAAAGGCTTCGCTCTGCGCACTGGCGACTTGCTTTTCAAGGAATATCCTGCCGACTCGGCTTTTACTGATGCTGTGGTGGCTGCCACTCAGAGCCTCGACCGATACCGATTCTCGCACGTGGGGGTGGCAGTGGAGCGTAATGGCGCGATTGAGGTGATTGAGGCTGTGTTCAGTGGCGTTAAGGTGACTCCGCTCGATTCGTTTCTGCTCACTGCCCGCCACATTGGGGAGCAGCCGGTGGTGATGGCGGCGCGGCTCAAGGAGCAATATCGCAAGGCGATACCCGAGGCGGTGAAGCGCATGGAGCAACTTATAGGCAAGCCCTACGACCGCGAATTTCTGCCCGGCAACGATGCCTACTATTGCAGCGAACTGATAGAATCTACATTCCTCATCGATGGCAAACCGATATTTGAAGCGCAGCCAATGACCTTCAAGGACAAAGCCACTGGCGAGACTTCGCCGCTGTGGATACGCTACTTCGAGGAGCTTGGTCGTCCCATTCCCGAAGGAGTTCCCGGCACCAATCCCGGCACCATGTCGCGCTCTGAGTGCCTCCACCCCCTCGGCTTAGTCCCCCAGAAATAGCCGCCGGCTATAATTGGAGTGCAATCCTTTTTATTGAGGCATTTTTGTTGTGCTTTGCTTCCACTGGAGAAGCGTTTTTTCGATCTTTCTTTTAAACATCTTTTAAATCAGTGTTTTAGCTTCTGTCATGCACGTTTTTCGAGGGAGTTTTTGTGGAAATTCACACGTTTTCCGAGGGAGTTTTTGCGGAAACCCACACGTTTTCCGAGGGAGCTTTGTGGGAGCAAAGATAAATATTCCTCGTGATGTGTGCAAATTTTTCCCACGGTTTTCATTTTTGTTCCTTTTGATGCTTCTAAAGTAAGTTGTTTTATCGGTTTAGCAATTTTAAAGGTAAAGGAATGAATTTTAGTGGAAATATTTGGGTTGGATTTTTTGATGCTACCATAATCGCGTACCTCCGGCACGCTGGAAGCTTCTTTTTTATTGCTACCCCACACAGCCAGTACCTCCGGCACTGACTGTGTGGGGCTAACCATAATCGTGCCTCTCCGAGGCACTGCTCGCTCCGCTCGCGTAGCTTCGGATGGCTCCAAGCAGAGGCACAGCTCGCGTAGCTTCGGATGGCTCCAAGTAGAGGCACAGCTCGCGTAGGGAGCGAGATGCGTTGATGCTGTTCGGAATTAGTGCTGATAGAGATAGCGCTTGATGGAGCGCTTTGGGGTCTTCTCAAACTCCTCGTGGAGCACCTTCACGT
>CALZFJ010000165.1 GCA_945645715.1 uncultured Prevotellaceae bacterium
AGGCGGTTGATAGCCTCAGAGAAGTCGAGGAACACGGCAAGACCGGTGTTGTTCACGCCGAAGCCCTTGTCGCAACGCTCCTTAGCGGCACGCGAAGCAACGTCGCGCGGCACGAGGTTACCGAAGGCAGGATAGCGGCGCTCCAAGTAGTAGTCGCGATCCTCTTCGGGAATGTCGCTACCCTTGATTTCGCCCTTCTGGAGCTTCTTTGCGTCTTCGATTTTCTTGGGCACCCAAATACGGCCGTCGTTACGGAGCGACTCCGACATAAGGGTAAGTTTCGACTGCTTGTCGCCGTGTACGGGGATACAGGTGGGGTGAATCTGCACGTAAGCAGGATTTGCAAAGTAGGCACCCTTGCGGTAGCAAGCTACTGCGGCGCTACAGTTGCAGCCCATAGCGTTTGTCGAAAGGAAATATGTGTTACCGTAACCGCCGGTGGCGATAACCACAGCGTGAGCGGCAAAGCGCTCAAACTTGCCGGTTACGAGGTTTTTGGCGATGATACCGCGGGCACGGCCGTCGATGATAACCACGTCGTGCATCTCATAGCGGTTGAAGCTCTTCACCTTTCCGAGCTGGATTTGGCGGTTGAGTGATGAGTAAGCACCGAGAAGGAGCTGCTGGCCGGTCTGACCCTTAGCATAGAAAGTACGCGATACCTGAGCACCACCGAAAGAGCGGTTGGCGAGGGTGCCACCATATTCGCGAGCGAAAGGCACGCCCTGAGCTACGCACTGGTCGATGATGTTGTTTGAAACCTCAGCAAGGCGGTAAACGTTGGCCTCGCGAGCACGGTAGTCACCACCCTTCACGGTGTCGTAGAAGAGGCGATAAACCGAGTCACCATCATTCTGGTAGTTCTTGGCAGCATTGATACCACCCTGAGCAGCGATAGAGTGAGCGCGGCGGGGTGAATCCTGAATGCAGAAGTTGAGCACGTTGAAACCCATCTCAGCGAGAGTAGAGGCAGCCGAAGCACCGGCAAGACCTGTACCTACCACGATGATGTCGAGGCGACGCTTGTTGGCGGGGTTCACAAGTTTCTGATGTGCTTTATAGTTAGTCCACTTCTCAGCTACGGGACCTTCGGGAATCTTAGAGTCGATTACAGGCTGAGCAGCGGCGGTAGTTTTCTTATTATCTTCCATTTTTGAAATTACAATTTAATTGTTAATAGAATTACTCAGCTTAATGTTATTGGGCAACTTTTTCGTTGCAGCACTCACCGGCAGCAGCCTTTGGGCAACCGGCCTCAAGACGCTCTTCGCAGCGGGTGTTGTCTTTGCCTTTGCAGCACTCGGCAGCAGCCTCGGGGCAACCGCTTTCGCACTTGCCATTGCATTTGTCTTCGCACTTGCCTGCACACTCACCGCCTTTGCACTCGCCGCCTTTGCAGCACTCACCGGCAGCAGCCTCGGGGCAACCGCCCTTGTGGCAAGCGGGAGCTTCAGTGCAGTCACCGTGGTGACCGTGGCAAGCCTTCTCCATAATCTTCAGCTCGTAAGCCGGAACTTTCTGAGCCGAGCACTCGGGGCACTGAGCCTTGAGAGTGAACACTACAGCCTCAACTGCAAAGAGGAGGCATACGATAGTAGCCCAAGCGCAAGCAGTCTTCTTGAGGCGTGGCAACCAAGCTGTGTTGTTGGTACCGAGCGACTGGAAAGCACTCCAGAAGCCGTGAGTCATGTGGAACCAGAGGGCACCGAAACCGATAAGATAAACCACGAGAACGCCCCATCCGAGAGCACCGCCGAATTGCAGCATGATTTGTCCCCAGCCATTGGCAGGCGACACCTCATTGGCGCAGCAGGGAAGAATCTCGGCAAGCATCATGCGGCCCCAGAACTGATAGAGGTGAAGCACTGTGAAGCAGGCAATCACCACACCGAGGGCGAGCATGTTCTGCGAAGCCCACTCTACCGACTTGGGGCGAGCGGTTACGCTGTAAGAGTCGTTACCGCGAGCCTTCTTGTTCTGGATAGTAAGCCAGAATGCGTAGATGATGTGAATTACGAATAGTGCTGCAAGGCCAAGAGTGGCAGCGATAGCATACCAGTTAGCTCCAAGAATACCGCAAACCTTGTTGTAAGCCTCGGGGCTAAAGATTGCGACAGCATTCATCAGCACGTGGAACGTTAAGAATAGGATAAGGGCGAGTCCGGTTACCGACATCACAACCTTTCTTCCTACAGAAGAGTTTGTTAACCACATAGTAGTTCTGAATTTAGTTAATTAATTATTTGATTATTATGATAGTTTCATGATTTTGCACACAAAATTACCCTTTTTTCGCCGCATATACAACCAATTAAAGAAAAAAATCCATATTTCAGCCTAATTTGTTGCATATTGTGGCACAAAAGGCTATCGCTTCTTGCCCGGTTTGCCCTTCTCCTTACCCTTGCTCTTGCCTTTGGCTTTCGATTTGCCCTTTTGGCTTGCACTGCGCTTCTTGCCTCGGGAAGCACCGGGAGCTTTCTCCTGAATCTGTGCCAAGCGGGACCGTGAAATGGTGATAGGCGCCTTGTCGATGCGGTGAGTGCCGGCAGGGTGAGCCTCATCGACGAGAGCGAAATCGAGCTGCTTCTTCACCAGGTCGGCACGTGCAATCTGAATGGTTACACTGTCGCCAAGCTGATAGCGGCGGTTGCGGCGACGGCCTATGAGGCAGTAGTTCTTCTCGTCGAACTCATAGTAGTCGTCCTCAAGGTCGCGGATAGGCACGAGTCCTTCACACTTGTTCTCGTTGATTTCCACATAGAGTCCCCACTCGGTCACGCCCGAGATGGTGCCTTCATACACTTGTCCGAGCCTCTCGCCAAGGAACTCCACTTGCTTATACTTGATAGATGCACGCTCGGCACTGGCGGCAAGCTGTTCCATGTCGCTTGAGTGCTTGCACTCCTCCTCGAGTTTTGCTTGATTCACTGTGCGGCCACCCGAGAGGTATTTCTCGAGCAGGCGGTGTACCATCATGTCGGGATAGCGACGTATAGGCGAGGTGAAGTGGGTGTAGTAGTCGAATGCAAGGCCGTAGTGCCCGATATTGACGGTAGAGTAGATGGCTTTAGCCATGGCACGCACGGCAAGCGTGGAGAGCAGGTTCTCTTCAGCCTTGCCCTTGATGTCGTGTAGCATGCGGTTGAGCGACTTGTTTACGTCGCCGGCAGTGCCTTTGGTTTTGAGCTTGTAGCCGAAGTTGCGCACCAGGGCCTGGAGGTTGTCCATCTTATCTACGTTGGGCATATCGTGAATGCGATATACGAATGCTTTAGGCTTTTTGCCTTTCGGCGGAATGCCTATGCGCTCAGCCACCTTTCGGTTTGCGAGGAGCATAAATTCCTCCACGAGCTTGTTGGCATCTTTCGATTCCTTGAAATACACGTCGATTGGGCGACCGCTCTCATCGATGTCGAAGCGCACCTCACAGCGGTCGAATTCCACCGAGCCATTCTCGAAGCGCGACTTGCGCATAATCTTGGCAAGGCGGTCGAGGGTTAGCACCTGGTCGGAGTATTCGCCCTGTCCGGTTTCGATGATTTCCTGAGCTTCCTCGTAGGTGAAGCGGCGGTTGCTCTTTATTACGGTGCGGCAGATGTCGGTATTAAGCACGCGGGCATTGTTGTCCATCTCCACGATGCACGAGAAAGCGAGTTTTTCCTCATTGGGGCGTAGCGAGCACACGCCGTTGCACAGGCGCTCGGGGAGCATTGGCACGGTGCGGTCAACGAGATAGACCGATGTTGCTCGTTTCTCGGCTTCCTTGTCGATGATAGTGCCGGGCTTCACATAGTGTGTGACGTCGGCAATGTGGATACCCACCTGCCAGTTGCCGTTGGGCAGTTTCTCAATTGAGAGGGCGTCGTCGAAATCCTTTGCGTCCTTCGGGTCGATGGTGAATGTGATGGCATTGCGGAAGTCGCGACGCTTGGCAATCTCTTCGGGGGTAATATCGTCGGGAATGCGGTCGGCAGCTTTGGTGACAGCCTCGGGGTAGCGGTAAGGCAGCCCGAACTCGGCAAGGATAGCGTGGATTTCGGCATTGTTGTCGCCGGCAGTTCCCAGCACATCAACCACTTCACCCACGGGGCTATTGGCATTGTCGGGCCAATCTACTATGCGCACTATTGCCTTGTCGCCGCTGAGACCGCCTTTTAGCTTGTTTTTGGGGATAAAGATGTCGGTGGCAAGGAATTTGCTGTCGGTAAGCAAATTGGCGTAGTATTTTTCCACCTGAAGCGTGCCTATGAACACTTGGTCCTTCTTTTCGAGCACTTCAATCACTTCGGCTTCGGGCTCGCATCCGCGGCGTCTTGCGCAGATGTGCACGCGTACCTTGTCGCCGTTGAGTGCGTGCATTGAGTTACGCTCAGCAACGAAGATTGATTTCACCTCACCGTCGTCGTCGGTAAGTTCCACACTGTTCTTTCCATTGCTGCGACGCACGAAAGTGCCGTCGGCAACGGTGTTTCGCATAGTAGCCTTGAATTTGCCGGGAGTGGTTTCAATGAGGAAGCCCTCGAGGGTGAGTTCTTCAAGAATTTCCACCACTGCCGAGCGTTGCTTGGGAGTGTCGGCACCGAGGGCAGCCGATACCTGCTTGTAGTTGTAGGGAATGTGGTTTTCCCTATTGAAAAAGTTAATAACCTGCGATTCGAGTTCCTTCTTCGCCGATTGCGGCGACTTCGTATTTCTACTTTTTGCCATAATCAAAAGTATGTCGTTTGCGACCCCATGCGGGGTGTTTGTTTTCTATATAGTTGCTGCCTGAGAGGGCTACTGCAATCTCGGTAGCCGCTGCTCAGAATAGGGTAAATGTTGAATTTTGATTGCGGTTGCCGACTAAGCCCATTACATCAATTACAAAGGTAGCGTTTATTCCTGAAATTCCACCAAAACCATGCAAAAAAATCCACTATGGAGGCGAAAAAGGATAGCATTGCCGCTATATGAGCGAGAAATGGGGCTTAAATCATGCTTTTGGGTCCCAAGGGACTTCCGGTAGCCCCTCGCGGTGGTCGAAGTAGCGGGCAAGAGTGAAAAGGAAGTCGCTGAGGCGGTTGATGAAGATGAGCAGCGTGGGGTCGATGGGAGCCTCATCGGCGAGGTCGAGCACACGGCGCTCGCAGCGGCGCGACACGGCGCGGCACACGTTGGCAAGAGCCGATAGGCTACCGCTGCCCGGCAGCACGAAGCATCGCAGCGGCGGCAGTTGGGCAGTAAGCTCGTCGATAAAAGCTTCGATTCGCTCCACGTCGGCAGCCGAGAGACCGCGGCA
>CALZFJ010000166.1 GCA_945645715.1 uncultured Prevotellaceae bacterium
CGGTGCTCTCAACATGACCTACATGACATCGACCGCCACCAACACCGGTTGTGCAACTATCAATGTGTACTTCACACAGGGCTACGACCCCGATATGGCTGCAATCGATGTGCAGAACCGTGTGTCGCAGGCTCAGAACCTGCTCCCTGCCGAAGTTACTAAGGTGGGTGTTACCACCAA
This sequence comes from uncultured Prevotellaceae bacterium, assembly GCA_945645715.1. Lineage (GTDB taxonomy): Bacteria > Bacteroidota > Bacteroidia > Bacteroidales > Muribaculaceae > CALZFJ01. Next base: position 181 of record CALZFJ010000166.1, read on the forward strand.
GAAGCGCCAGTCGTCGATGCTTATCGTATTGACTCTTTCCTCGCCCGACGAGAGCTTCAACCAGGAGTTTATTGAGAACTACATGGCTATCAACGTTATCCCCGACATCAAGCGTATTGCAGGTGTGGGTGATGCAATGGCTCTTGGTGCCGACTACTCAATGCGCGTGTGGCTCAAGCCCGACAAGATGGCTGAGTATGGCTTGCAGCCGAGCGATGTGGCTCAAGCCCTTGCCGACCAGAACGTTGAGGCAGCTCCGGGACAGTTTGGCGAGCGTGGCAACCAGAGTTTCCAGTATGTGCTCAAGTATAAGGGCCGCTTGGTGACTGCCGAAGAGTTTGAGAGCATCATTCTCCGTGCCGACAACAACGGACGCACTCTTCGCCTCAGTGATGTGGCAGAGTGCGAGCTTGGACGTCTCGACTATGGCTTCAAGAATGTCGTAAACGGCCACACCGGCTGTACGGCAATCATCTTCCAGTCGCCGGGCTCGAATGCGAGTGAGATTATCTCCAAAGTGCTTGGTGTGATTAGCGAGAAGGAGAAAGAGCTTCCCGACGGCTTGAAGTTTGATGTGCCAATGAATACCGATGAGTTCCTTCAGGCGTCGATCGACGAGGTAATCAAGACGCTTATCGAGGCATTTATCCTTGTGTTCATCGTGGTTTACCTCTTCCTCCAGGATATGCGCTCCACACTCATTCCTATCATTGCCATTCCTGTGGCACTTGTGGGTACGTTTGCGCTAATCTACGGAATCGGGTTCTCGCTCAATCTGCTCACCCTCTCGGCTCTCGTGCTTGCGATTGCCATTGTGGTGGATGACGCGATAGTGGTGGTGGAGGCGGTGCACGCCAAGCTCGACGAGGGCTACCAGAGTGCACGTCAGGCCTCTATCGATGCAATGGGTGAAATAGGTGGAGCAATCATCTCAATCACCCTCGTGATGATGCTCGTGTTCATTCCGGTGTCGTTCATGCCGGGTACATCGGGAGTGTTCTATCGCCAGTTTGGATTGACCATGGCAATAGCCATCGGTTTCTCGGCAATCAACGCCTTGACCCTCTCCCCGGCACTCTGCGCTCTGTTCCTGAAGCCGCATAATGCCGACGGCTCGGTGAAGAAGATGTCGTTTGTAGAGAAATTTCACAAGGGCTTCAATGCAGGCTACGAGACACTTCTTGGCAAATACAACAAGGTGGTGAACATGCTCATCAAGGCAAAGGCAATTGTTGCAGTTGTGGTGATAGCAGCTATTGGCGTGCTCATGTATCTCATGTCAACCACAGCCAACTCACTTGTGCCTAATGAGGATACGGGTACTATCATGGGCGTTGTGTCGATGCCTCCGGGCACCTCACTTGAGCGCACTTCCGAAGTGCTCGAGAAGGTAGATGCTATGCTCAATCAGGTTCCCGAGATTAAGCTCCGCACTGTGATTGAGGGATATAGCTTCATTGCCGATGCAGGTAACACCTATGGCTCAATCATCATAAAGCTCAAAGATTGGGACGAGCGCAAGGGTGAAGGCCAGGATGTAAACTCGGTTATCAAGCGACTCTATGGAATGACAGCCATGGGCATCAAGGACGGAACAATCCTGTTCTTCGCTCCGCCTATGATTTCGGGTTACTCTATGACCAACGGTATTGAGCTTCAGCTTCAGGACAAGACCGGTGGCGACCTCAACAAGTTCTTCCAGATTGAGATGCAGTTCCTCCAGGCTCTCAACCAGCGTCCGGAGATACAGATGGCATACTCGTCGTTCAACCCCACTTATCCGCAGTATCTCATCGATGTAGATGCTTCCAAGGCCTCTAAAGCCGGAATCGGAACATCGGGAGTGCTTTCAGTGATGCAGGGCTATCTTGGTGGTATGTATGTGTCAAACTTCAACCGCTTTGGTAAGCTCTACCGCGTGATGATGCAGGCATCGCCCGACAGCCGTACTTCGCTTGAGTCGCTCAAGAGCATCAAGGTGCGCACCAACAGCGGAATGGCTCCAATCACCGACTTTGTGACAGTGAAGCGCGTGTACGGTCCCGACCTTATCAACCGCTTCAACCTTTACACCTCAATCGCCGTGAACGCCACTGCCAATGCGGGCTACTCGTCGGGAGAGGCAATTGCCGCAGTGCGTGAGGTGGCATCGCAGACACTTCCACAGGGTTATGGATATGAGTTCTCAGGTCTTACCCGTGAGGAGGCAGAGCAGTCAAGCTCATCCACATCTGTCATCTTTGCACTCTGCTTGCTCTTTGTGTATTTGATTCTTAGCGCACAATATGAGAGCTACATTCTGCCTCTTGCAGTTATTCTCTCTATTCCGTTCGGTCTTATGGGTACGTTTATCTTTGCCCGCATGTTTGGCATCGACAACAACATCTACCTGAAGATTGCGCTCATCATGCTTATCGGACTTCTTGCCAAGAATGCAATTCTTATCGTTGAGTTTGCACTCGACCGCCGCAAGACGGGCATGTCGATTATCGGAGCTGCCGTGCAAGGAGCATCGGCGCGTCTGCGACCAATCCTCATGACTTCGCTTGCAATGATTATCGGCTTGCTGCCACTGATGTTTGCATCGGGTGTAGGCGCAAATGGTAACCGTGCACTCGGTACCGGCTCAATCGGAGGTATGCTCTTGGGTATGATTCTGCAGGTGCTCTTCGTGCCGTGTCTGTTTGTAATCTTCCAGAGTATCCAGGAGAAGTTCTCACCGATGAAGTGGAAGGACACCGACAACTCGAAGATGCGCAACGAGATCGAGCAATACTCTATTTAACATAGGAATTTTTCTCCGGTCGGCACTGACCGGCCGGAGAATAAACAATAATTTTTTTACAGAAAATGAGAAAGAGAAAATATTTGCTGCTTGTGGTAGCTGTGGCTCTTGCCACAGTGATGGGCAGCTGTAACATCTATAAAAAATGCGAATTGCCTCAAGATGGCGTCGTAGGCGAGTATGCCAAGGCTGTTGCCGAGCCTGTTGATTCTACTGCGCTTGGTAATCTTGCCTGGACTGAAATCTTCACCGACCCTCAGCTCCAGTCGCTCATCAACCAGGCTCTTGCCAACAACACCAACCTGCAGAATGCCAAGCTCAATGTGGATATAGCACAGGCACAGCTCCTCGGGGCGAAACTAAGCTATCTGCCATCGCTTGCATTTGCTCCCAACGGTTCAAACTCATGGGTGGGTGGCTCAAAGCTCGGTTGGGGCTATCAGCTCCCGCTCTCACTCAGCTGGGAGGTGGATATCTTCGGACGAATCACCAATTCCAAGCGCAAGGCTAAGGCTGCATTGCTGCAGAGCGAGGCTTACAAGCAGGCTACACAGTCGCAAATTATCGGTGCCGTAGCCAACACCTATTATGCCATTGTTGCACTCCAGACCCAGCTCTCAATCTATCGCGAGACTGCCGAATTGTGGCGCCAGTCGGTCGATGTGATGAAGAAAATGAAGGAAGCCGGACGATATACCGAGGTGGCAGTGGTGCAAAGTGAGGCTAACTACCACAGCATTCTCGCTACAATTCCTACTATTGAAATTCAGCTGCATGAGCTTAACAACACCATGTCGCTTCTGCTCAATGTGTCGCCGCAAGAGTGGACCGTGAACACTGCTTCGATGGTGACTCTGCCCACTACAATTGAAGGCGGAGTGCCTATGAGCTACCTTGCTGCCCGCCCCGATGTACGCGCTGCTGAACAGTCGTTTGCCACTGCATTCTATGCCACTAATATGGCTCGCTCGGCATTCTATCCCAGCGTGACACTCTCAGCCGGCGGTGGCTATGGCACACTCATCGGTTCAGCCATCTTCGACCCTGCAAAGTGGTTTGCCAACCTTGCCGGACAGCTTGTGATGCCGCTCTTCTCGCGCGGACAGAACATCGCCACACTCAAGGCAGCCAAGGCACAGCAGCAGCAGGCACTCAACTCCTTCCAATATACTCTGCTCAGCGCAGGAGCCGAGGTAAGTTCGGCACTGGTGACTATCACCAAGCAGAAAGAGGCACACGAGCAGATTGTGAAGCAGGTGGAGAAGATGAAGAAAGCTGTGGAATACAATCAGGACCTTATGCTTTTGAGCACTACCACTTATCTTGAGGTGCTCAATGCACAGCAGTCGCTCCTGAGCAGCCAGATAGCTCTTGTGAACAACGAATTGCAGAATAATCAGGCTGCAATCAATCTTTATCAGGCTCTCGGTGGCGGACGTTGAGAAATAAATTATTATATTTGCGTAGAAATTAAAAACTAAATAAGCCATGATAAGTCCTTTAGCCCACGTCGATCCTACAGCCAAGCTGGGAAAAGACGTAATTGTACACCCATTTGCATTTATCGGCAAGAATGTGGAAATTGGCGATAACTGCACGATATACCCCTTTGTGAGCATTCTCAACGGTGCCCGCATTGGCAACCGTAACAAAATCTACAATGGCGCAATCATTGCCGCCGAGCCGCAGGATTTCCGCTGGAAAGGCGAGCAGTCGTATTGCTATATTGGTGATGATTGCAGCATTCGCGAGCACACCATCATCAACCGTGGCATTTCACCCGAAGGCGGCACTCGCATAGGCAACAAATCGTTCATTATGGCTGAGTCGCACATCGCACACGACTCGGTGATTGGCGACCGTGTGGTGGTGGGTAACGGTGCCGGCATCGCCCCCGATTGCCATGTGGCATCAAACACCATTCTATCGTCGAACGTGGTGCTGCACGCCGGCAGCGAGATTGGCGAGTGGGTGCTGATTAAGGGCGGTTGCCGCATTAGCGGTAACGTGCCTCCCTACGTGATTATGGCACATAACCCGGTGGCTTACTATGGCGTGAATGCCTTCGTGCTGCGCCACTGCAAGTTCTCTGAAGACACTATCGACGATATTGCTAAGGCATATCGCCACGTGTATCAGTGCGACACCTCTACATTCAATGCGCTACGCCGCATTGAGAAGGATATCGCACCATCGCCTGAGCGCGACTACATCTTGAAGTTCATTCGCGAACACAAGCTAAAGATTGTAGCTGCTCCCAACCACGAAGAAATTGTGGATTAAATCGCTTTATTAATACAGAAG
>CALZFJ010000167.1 GCA_945645715.1 uncultured Prevotellaceae bacterium
ACGTTGAGGTTGATTGGTGTAGTCGATAGCTCTTTGCCTAAGTTTTTCAGCTCGCTATAAGTGAGCTTGAAATTGTCGATTGCCACGAGCGATTGGGGCAGCTCAATGCGCAGGTTTTCCACCTCTAAGGCTTGCTTCCCGATTTTGGTATTGGCGGCAATGTTGGTGAGTGTGAATCCGCAACGCTCGCGCATGGAGAGTCGTTTCAACTCTATGTTGTAGTCGTCGTTTTTAAGCCGTGGAATAGCCACATCGGCACGCAAGTTGCTAACTGCGATGTGGTTGGGGTCGAAGCGATCGTGTTTTTGTGGCTCACACAGCACGTCATAGCTTAGGCGGCTGCGCCTGAGCACAATGTTGTAGATTTTCAGATCGAAGCGAGTGGGAGGCTTGGTGGTGTCCTTGGGACTGAGTGCATCGATGATGAATTGCAGATTTGTGGGCGATTGCTTGTCGGGGCGTGTGATGTGCCCGTTGAGGCCGATAAGTTCGGCATAGGTGAACACGATGCGGCGACGTACCACCAGATTGTAGATGCTGAAGCCGGCACCGAGCTTATCCACTTTGAGCAGTGTGTCGCCCTTCTGGTCGGGGACAACCACATTTTGCAGCACCACTTCGTTGAATGGAGCGATAGAGAGCTTGCCCACCGACACCTCGGTGTGGAGTAGCTTCGACAGTTCGGTTTCGCCCACGCGTTTCACCTTATCTTGCACCTGTGGCACCGAGAGCACGATATAAAGAATCACATAAAGCCCAACCATGGCGGTCAAACCTGCCACGAGAAGGCTCCTGATGATTTTATATATTAGCTGCAAGATTTTCATCTGTCGATATGTAGGTCTTTTTTAGTGGGTTTTGATCAAATGGGCTTATTTCTCGCTTTTGAGTCGCACAGCTATCATGTCGCACTCTGCGAGCCACAATGCTGCCGAGGCATCGCTTGGCATGCGCCAGTCACCGCGTGGCGATAGGCTCACGCTACCCACCTTTGGCCCGTCGGGCAGGCACGAACGCTTGAATTGCTGCTGGAAGAAGCGGCGATAGAATTCGCGCAACCAACGTAGAATGAAAGGCTTGTCGTAGATGCCCTCGTAGGCAATGGCACATAGGGTGAATATTTTCTCGGGGCTGAAACCCAATCGGATCATGTGGAAGAGGAAGAAGTCGTGCAGCTCGTAGGGACCCACGAGGTCTTCGGTCTTTTGCTTGATATTGCCTTTTTCGTCGGCAGGAATCAGCTCAGGGCTGATGGGCGTATCCACAATATCAAGAAGGGTGTCGCTTGTGGCTTTGTCGGAGGCAAAGCCGGTGAGGGCAAACCAGCGCACGAGATATTTCACAAGCGTCTTGGGAATGCTTGCGTTCACGCCATACATCGACATGTGGTCGCCGTTGTAGGTAGCCCAGCCGAGTGCCAGCTCAGAAAGGTCGCCGGTGCCGAGCACGATGCCGCCGCACTTGTTGGAGTAGTCCATAAGAATCTGTGTGCGCTCACGAGCCTGCGAGTTTTCGTAGGTGATATTGTGATTATTGATATCGTGGTCGATGTCGGCAAAGTGCTGCTTCACGGCATCGACGATTGATATTTCCTTGATTGTTACGCCTAAGGCGCGCATAAGCGTCAGAGCGTTGTTATATGTGCGGTCGGTGGTGCCAAATCCCGGCATGGTGATACCGATGATTCCGCTGCGGTCGAGTTTCAGCCTGTCGAAGGCCTTAGCTGCCACAAGCAGTGCGAGAGTGCTGTCGAGACCGCCCGACACCCCCACCACGAGACTGTTGCAGTGAATGTGGTCGAGACGGCGCATAAGTCCGGCAACCTGAATGTTGATAATCTCCTCGCAGCGGTCGTTGAGAATCTGCTCATCGGAGGGTACAAAAGGATGACGGGAAATGGGGCGCATCAACACTCCGTCGAAAGGCTTCAGTGGACCATAAGAGATTTCAATTTCCTCATATTCAGGTGCGAGGCACTTACTGTCGGCAAAACTTGTTGCTGTGATACGCTCGTTGTTGAGCATCTGTATGTCGATGTCGGCGATAGCTCGGGTACCTTCGGTGCTGAACCGCTCACCTTCGGCAATCACGCGGCCATCTTCAGCCACCACTGCATTACCGGCAAACACCAGGTCGGTGGTCGATTCGCCATATCCCGATGAGGCATAGACGTAGGCTGCGCGGCATCGTGCCGACTGCTGCTTGATAAGCGACATCAGGTAGCCGTGCTTCCCTATCAGCTCATTTGAAGCCGAAAGGTTAAGAATGACATTGGCACCGGCAATTGCAGCCAATGACGCAGGAGGAACTGGAGTCCACAGGTCTTCGCAAAGCTCAATAGCCACTTTCATGTCGCTGTAAGTGAAAAGCAGGGTGGGAGAGATGCGAGCCTTGATTCCGCACAAATCCACATAATCGGCATCGAGCACCGTTGCCGATGCAAACCATCGCTTTTCATAGAACTCCTTGTAGTTGGGAAGGTAGGTCTTAGGTACAATGCCGAGAATGTTGCCTTTGTTGATGGCGACAGCGCAGTTATATACGGCTCCACGGCATCGCAGCGGAGCGCCCACCACGAGCAGTGCGTCGATGTCGGCAGAGTCTTCCATTAATTCGATGAGGGCACACTCGGCGGCATCGAGGAGCGTGCTTTGGTGGAAAAGGTCGCCACAAGTGTAGCCTGTTATGCCTAACTCGGGCGTTACAATCACCCGTGCACCTTCATTTGCAGCCTTTGTGGCTTCTTCAATGATTTGCAATGCATTGTAATCACAATCGGCAACTTTCACTTTTGGCACAATTGCCGCAACTCTCATCAGTCCGAAATACATATCTAAGAAAAGTTATAGTTTTTTTCAAATAAAGCACACCAATCAAGCCTCATATCCGCGCTAAATCTGCAGGCTACAAGGCGAAACTCGGTATATTAACTGCAAATATAGCTATAATTTGTCATTTTTCAATGCAAGAACCACATTTTCCACCATTTTTGACGATAAGAAAGACAATATTTGTTGCCTGAAAGAATGGTGAAAAAAAGAGGAGCTTCATCACTGAAACTCCTCTTGTGTGACTCCTACAGGATTCAAACCTGTAACCTTCTGATCCGTAGTCAGATGCTCTATTCAGTTGAGCTAAGGAGCCGTTTTGCGACTGCAAAGTTACAAATTATTTTTCAAATACAAACATTTTCCCTGATTTTTTTGAAAAAAATTTTGATTATGATGGCAGATCATCAAAATAGGGCAAAAAATACCCTGCCACACGGCTGTGCAGCAGGGTTAAATATTTCACGAGTTATGGCCGTGCCAGCATTTGGCATTAATGAGAACGCCTTGAAAGGTGCCCATTATTAATGCTGCTCGTTAATAATTTTGAGCGTTGATTTCAAAGTAGCTCTTCGGGTGTGCGCAAACCGGGCAGATCTCAGGTGCCTGCTTGCCTACAACAATGTGTCCGCAGTTACGGCATTTCCAGATAGTGTCGCCCTCACGAGAGAATACTACACCGTCCTCGATGTTCTTCAGGAGTGCGAGGTAGCGCTCCTCATGGTGCTTCTCGATAGCAGCTACACCGCGCATCTTGGCAGCAATTTCGGTGAATCCTTCTTCTTCAGCCTCTTTTGCCATACGATCATACATATCGGTCCACTCATAGTTCTCTCCCTCGGCAGCAGCCTTGAGGTTAGCCATAGTGTCCTTGATTGCACCACCTTCAAGATACTTGAACCACAACTTTGCGTGCTCTTTCTCATTCTGGGCTGTTTCCTCGAAGAGCGCGGCTATCTGCTCGTAGCCATCTTTCTTTGCCTTCGATGCAAAATAAGAATATTTATTGCGTGCCATTGATTCGCCGGCAAACGCGTCAAGCAAATTTTTCTCGGTTTTAGTTCCTTTTAATTCTTTCATAATCTCTTGTTTTAATAAGTTGTTTCAAATATTTTGAATAATAATTGTAACCTATGTAGTCCCTCTTTTTATGGTAGCAACATAACATATCCGGCTACAATTTGCATTGCAAAGATACGAATGTTTTAACTAATTAGATACTTAATAATTATTAAAAGTAGTTTCAGATATGTTAATATACTAGGCCCTATTTTACTAATACAGCCTTTGTTGCGCCAAGTGTGCACACAACGTAATATCCGGCCGGCATATCAACCACGGTGTCGCCATTAGCAATTATCTTCTTCACAAAGCGGCCCATGGCGTCGAAAATCAGTATATTGCCAGTGGCATTAGCTATCACCACAGCACCTTCAGTGCCGTAGATTGTAGTGCTACGCTCTCCATTCATTGTCTCTATTCCGGTGGGAGTTGAAGGACCTTCAGAGGCTGTAACTTCAAATGTGTAAAGCGCATTAGGTGTAGCGATAGTATATGAGCCTTGATCAAATACATCAATCATGGCATCATTTTCAAAAACGACATTAGTCACACTGCCGTCGTGCACCAGGCTGTAAGTGCTCACGCCGTCACATGTGAGAATCACATACTCTGCACCCGGGTAGGAGTGTCCATCTTTCAATTCTTCTGTGTTGTATTCACACTCTACGGTAGCTGTAACGTTATTTCCTGTGAGTTTCTTGTAGAGTTGCACGTTGTTGTAACTGGTATATCCGTCATTTTCATTATAGTTGTCTTGGGAATAATTACCGAATGTTTCAGTCGATGCCGACCATAATAACATTCGTGTAGCACTATTGCTATCCTTTATTATGGCGTAGATTCCATCGAATGTAATGCTTACGTCTTTTTGGTTAATACCGATTGATGTGCCGGTAGAGCTTAAATCTACATATTCACCGGTAGCGCTGTCATACATATAGTATTTGCCATACGTAGAGCCTTCTTTCAGCAAATATACGCTCGCTTCACTATTCTCGGCAAGACGGCAAGCGCCGTTTACATCTTCATCAACTCCTTTGCGTTTATTGCCATCGGATGTAGGCAATCCCATGACTTTCCCGCCCTTTTCAGTGACAACAATCACCTCATCGCCGGCGTTGATATCGCCTGTGTTATCTACACGCGAGAAAACACCCTTGATGGTCTGGGAATTTTGGCGGGTAAATGTTGCCTCACATGCATCGCTCACCTCTAAGATAGCGCCGTTGGCATTGTATGCCACTAATGCCGAGATTGTAGCAGTGCCGGTTATTTGAAATGTAAAGGGATTTGATGTCACAGATATATCTCGGGTGCTTTCACCTTCAGTCACCTTACATTCCATAATTAGCTTTGAGAAATCGCTGTATTTTGA